>JAZOOC010000283.1:0-7157 GCA_045654825.1 Clostridia bacterium
AAAAGATGAAACGGCTGTGTTTTTGAATTTTTTTAATAATATTTCTGAACTTAATATTGCTGTAGAAGAAAAAACCGCCTATTTTTCCTATGAAGATAACTGCGGAGAAAAAGTTGTTTCTCCGCAGATAACGCAGCTTCATCTTGAGGATTTTGGAATGTCCTATGCAATAAGACTCTCTGATGGACGCTTTATTGTTATAGATGGCGGCTGGAATTTCAAACCCGATGCTGACAGACTTTTTGAAGTGCTTAAAACCGGCACCCCTGACGGAAAGCCTGTTATAGCAGCCTGGATTATGACACATGCGCATATCGACCATTACAGGTGCTTTAATGAGTTCACAAAATGGTATTTTAATGATGTTGTTATCGAGAAATTTCTTTATAATTTTCCGGACGAAAATAAATTTCAATATGAAAAATTTGTAAGATTTCCGGATATAAAAGATAAAGATTTTGATTTTAAAAATACATCTGATTGTGCAAACATGAAGCTGATGTATGAAAATATCAAAAAATACGATGCGAAAATTTATACTCCCCACACAGGACAGATATATAAAATAGGGGACGCAATACTTGAATTTCTTTCTACTACAGATGATACCTGCTATTCTACTGACGCTCAGAATCCGGCTTCTCTTAATTTTAAAATGTTTATTGGCGAACAGACTGTTTTGTGGACAGGGGATGCATCATTCTCAGATTCCAGATTATCGTCAAAATTCGGTGAATATATAAAAGCGGATATATTACAGGTTCCTCATCACGGATTTGGAAGCGGAAGTTTTGAAGAACAGATTATCTGTTATGATTTGATTTCCCCATCTGTTTGCTTACTTCCTGTATCTGATTATAATGCCTATACCATATTCTGCCCTTACAGAGAGGGAACCCGTCATCTTATGGAAAATGTTGATATAGATGAGCTTATAACAGGAGATGAAACCAGAACAATAACTCTTCCTTATACTCCGCCTTCCTATGCAAAAAATATATATAAGAAAAAAGCAGAAAAAGGCTTGAAAAGTGCAGGCTCAAGTTCATGGGTATTTTCCGGACTTAATACATCAAATAAAGAAGATTTTAACTTTGGTTTTCTTAATATGACAAATAAAGAAGAAATTGTAAATATTGCTCTTTATTTTGATGATCCCTTAAAAACAATAGATTATATCAATGTCAGATTGCCTCGGTTTTCATATCAAAATATAAATATTATTGATGAAACACAAGTTGAATTAAATACTCGGTTTTTTAGCTGGGATTCTTATTACAGTAAGGGTATACCTGAAAATGAAGCTTTTGCAGTTCGTTTTTTATGTGATGAACCAATTGTTGTTTCTCACAAAACACACATGCCTTCATATAACTCATAGAAAGGATATTTCAAATGAACAATATAAAAATAGCTGATTATAACGGCTCACCTACAATTATGATAAACGGAAAACCATATCCACCCATGATGGCAACCGTATGGAATAACTGTATGGATGGACTTTTTGTAGATGAAGAATATTATAAAGAGCTTGGTAAAAGCGGAATAAAAATATTCTTTCTTATATGTGATACAGAATGGTTGAAACCTGATAGCTTTGATTTGCTTAAAGAAGAAGCAGAGATTTTATTGCGTGCCGTTCCCGATGCATATATTATGTTAAGAATGGGAATGCATCCTCCTGTTTCCTGGTGCGAAGAAAATCCTGATGAGCTCGTTTCTTATAGTGACGGCAAGCCTAAATTAGCTGCATTAAGAACCGAATCTTATGAAAAAGATTACCCTCAGATGTACTCGCTCTGTTCTGAAAAATGGCGTGAAGATGCTGGTAAAGCTCTTGTCGATACATATAACAAAATTAAAGAGTTGCCATATGCTGACAGAATTATAGGATACTTCTTTGCGGCAGGCGGAACAAGTGAGTGGTATTATATAACTCCAACTGAATATACCGCTAAAACAAATTATAAAGACTCAGGTGGCTTTGGCAGGCTGGAAGTTAAGGATATAGATAATGTATATGGAGATTTATCTCCGGCTTTTAAAACAAATTTTATTAAATATTTAAAGGCAAAATATAAAACTGACAAAGCTCTTCAAAAAGCATGGAAAAATGATAGTGTAACTCTTGATAATCCGTATATTCCTGATTGCACCAAAAGATATTATATTGATGGCGTTGACTATGATATTATAAACCGCGGTTGGATTGATTCAAGAGCGGGAATGCCCGAAACACCTTCCAATGGTACAAATATCGGTCATTTTATAGATATAGATAATAATACAGATGTTTATGACTTTTTCAGAGCTTGGCATAAAGGTGTTGCTGACTCGGTAATATATTTCGGAAATGTGATAAAGTCTCTTGATGAAAATATGCTGACCGGTGCTTTTTATGGTGCTGCAGGCTCAACAAAGCCGTTTTCTTTCGGTCAGGTTGCCTCGGTAACAGATATTTTAAAATCAGGTAAGATAGATTTTCTGGCTTCTCCCGGAGTATATGAAAACAGACAACCCGGTGGTTTTACCGGTCAGAGACAGTGTTTTGATTCATACAGAATTAACAACAGAATATTCGTTGTTGAAGATGATGCAAGAACCCATCTTGAAAAAGAGATGTATCGTAATACAATGGAAATGTTTGATATTGAAGATACATATAACGTGTTAAAAAGAGAATTCGGCAGAAATATATGTACAGATGTTCAGGCATGGTGGTTTGATCAGCATGTTGGCGGCGGAAGATACAAAGATAAAGAAATATATAAACTCATTGAAAAACAGCAGAAAATAGCAAAAGAGGCTTATGAAAAAGACAGAAGAAAAGTAAGCGAAGTAGCATTTATTTACGACGAAGACAGTTATCACCTAATAGCTTCTGAGTCAACACATCAGATGAATGAATTGTTCAATAACTACGAAATCGATAAAATTGGTTTACCATCAGACAGATATTTTAAAAGCGACTTCTTCAATGAAAAAATGCCTGATTATAAGCTTTATGTATTTCTTAATGCTCTTTGTATGAACGAAGAGGAAAGAAATATAATAAAGGCGAAATTAAGAAAAAATAATGCAACCGCTTTGTTTATGTACGGATGCGGAATTGTGGATTTTGAAGCTGAAAATAAATTCTCGCTTGAAAATTGCGAAAAAATCACCGGTATGAAAATGGCTATGAACAAGGCAATTTTCAGAGGCAAATTCAAGGTTGAGCCCGAAACTCACGAAATAACAAAAAATCTTAAAAAAGGTGAAATCTACGGAGACTTCAAGCGTAAAATGTGGTCAAACATTTCAAGTAAAATGTCCTATATCAAAAATTCCGAGGTTTATCTTTGTCCCCTTATTTATACTGATGATGAAGATTCAACCGTTTTGGCATATTTTGCAGATTGTAAAAAACCCGCTCTCACTTTAAAAGAACAGGATGGTTTTACATCAATATATTGCGGAAGCAAATATCTTTCCTGCGATGTAATAAAAGAAATTGCAAGATATGCAGGTTGTCATATATATTCCGAAACCGAGGATGTTTTATATGCAAACAGAAGCTATATAACAATCCATGCAGCAGAAGGCGGTAAAAAAACAAAAAAGCTTCCCGGTAAATGTGATATATTCGATGATTATAACGAAAGCTTTGTTATAAAAGAATCGGAAGAGATTTCTATTGATATGTATAAAGGGGGAACCACAATGTTTAAAATAAGGTAGTGATGCATTTATATGATAATTAAAGATATTATTAAAATTCTTGATGCTTGGTGTACTACAGAGCATCCTTGTAATTCAGATGAAATTATTTATGGTAGTGAAAATGCAGATGTTCATAAGGTTTGTGTATGCTGTATCGCAACCTGCGATGTAATAAGGAAAGCGAAAGAATGGGGAGCAGATTTAATCATTACTCATGAGCCTACTTATCATATTTTCGGTCAGAAAAAAGAGCTTGATTTGGTTAATCTAAAAAAAGTCAGACTTATTGAAGATGCCGGAATCAATATATATCGTATTCACGACCATATGCATTTTACAAATTCAGATAAAATCATTGAAGGAGTATTAAAAAAGCTTGGCTGGGAAGGGGAATTTGACGGTAATAAAAAGTTTTCACTAAAAGCCTCAAAGTCTATTTCCGAAATTAAAAGCGATATTGAAAAAAATCTTAATCTAAAAAATGTAAGATTAACAGGAGATAATACACAAAATGTCAAAAACATTTCCATGTGTGTAGGTTCATGGGGAACTGCCACGGTTTTATCTGAGCTTGAAAAAGACGATATTGATGTTGTGATATGTGGAGAAATAAGCGAATGGCAGGTTTGCGAATATGTAAGAGATGCATCACAGCTTGGCTTTAAAAAGAGTTTGCTTTTATTAGGACATATGGGTTCAGAAAGAAGCGGTATGGAATATCTGTGTGAATATTTAAAAAATGAAATACCTGAGTTGGAATTTAATTATTTGGATTGCGAAGAGGTATATTGAGAGGAAAGAGAATTATGTTTAACATAGACAATGATTATATAATAAAACTAAGGCGCGAAATACATATGTATCCGGAAGTTGACTATGATTTGCCAAAAACCGTTGCACTTGTAAAAAGAGAGCTTGAAAGTATGGGTATTCCCTATACCGAAAAATACGGAAAAGGTAGTATTGTCGGATATATAAATCCCGGGAAAACAGATTTTACAATAGGTATCCGGGCAGATATGGACGCCCTAAGAATGACAGAACAAAATGAAGAGCTTGAATATCGCTCTAAAAACGATGGAATGATGCACGCTTGCGGTCATGATGCGCATACTGCAATTCTTCTCGGTACGGCAAAAGCGTTAAAAGAAATGGAAAATGACCTTGCGTGTCGTGTTGCGCTTGTGTTTCAGCCCAGCGAGGAAGGGGTAACGAGCGGAGCTATGATGATGATTGAAAACGGCTTAATGGAAGAAGTTCAAATTATGACAGGTCTTCATGTAGGCACAAATGTAAAAAGCGGTATGCTTGGTGTTTGTCCCGGGGTGTCTTCTGCTACAAGCCGTCACTTTAAAATTGAGGTTTCCGGAAAAAGTATTCATGCAACATCCTATCATAATGGTATCAGTGCTCTTGAAATCGCTGTAAGACTTTATACGGGAATTCAGTCTATTGTTGCCACAGAGGTAGATCCAAAGGAAAAAGTAGTTTGCGTTGTAACAAAGCTTCATTCAGGCACAGCACAGAATATTATTCCTGATTATGCTCTGATGCAGGGAACAATACGTACATTTAATGTACCATTAAGCGAATTTATCTATGAACGAATTTCAGTTCTTATCAAGGCTCTTTCAGAGCAGTACGGAGTTGAAATAAAGTTTCATGCCCCGCTAAAATCAACTTGTGTTTATAATAATCCTTATCTTTCAGAACTTATGATGAACAGTATGAAAAAAATTGTAGGTGAAGAAAATGTATGTACGGTAACTCCGGGAATGGGTTCCGAAGACTTTTCAAGATTTACTGATATAGTTCCCAGTGTATTTTTCCGTTTGGGAATAAAAAATGAAGAAAAGGGAATAACCCAGGTAGCACATCAGACAGACTTCAAGTTAGATGAGAATGCGTTAATTTACGGCGCAGAAACTTTTGTGCAGTTTATTCTTGATAATCAGCAGGGTGTAGATATGAAAAAAGCGAAAGAGGCTGATGATAGATAAAGATGACTAAAGCACTAACTCATTTCGGTTAACTGAGTCGTATCAACCGCAAGCGGAGTTGGTGTGTTGATAATATTTGTAAACACCTTTATAGTTGGAAGTTTTTTGCTTATAATATCAGTAAAATGACTTTTATGAGGTAGATAAATATGGATAAATTTAATTCCAATCATATAAAAACGAGAAGAGAAGATGTTGGCGGTGGCATGGAATCGTTGACAGAATTATATAAAATCGGCCGAGGTCCATCAAGTTCTCATACGATTGGTCCCGAAAAGGCATGCTTGATTTTTAAAGAGAGGAATAAGCAGTCAGATAGATACAAAGCTATTCTTTATGGTTCTCTTGCAAAAACAGGCAAAGGTCATGGCACAGACGAAGTAATTAGGAAAACATTTTTTCCATATGAATGCGAAGTAGAGTTTAACTACATTTTTGATGATATTCCGCATCCTAATACAATGGAACTTATTTCTTACAAGAAAAATATTGAGCAAGAAAGAGTTAAGGTTTTTAGTATAGGTGGAGGAAGTATTGCGTTTGAGAATGATGATGTAAGAAAGCCAGAAAAGATATATAAGCTTGATAGATTTAGCTCTATAGCAAAATATTGTGAAGAAAAGAACATAAGGCTTTGGCAATATGCTATTGAAAATGAAGGCAAAGATTTTTCAGATTATATGCAAGGCATATGGGATGCTATGAAAATATCTATTAAAAACGGATTGATAGACGCAGGTACACTTCCCGGTGGACTCGAAGTTCAAAAAAAAGCAAAATCGTTATTCTGTAGTCAGCACATAGATGAAACGGCAGAAACAAGAGAAAATAGGATGGTTTGTGCATATGCATTCGCAGTAGGAGAGCAAAATGCCTCGGGTGAAAAAATTGTTACCGCACCTACCTGCGGTGCTGCGGGTATTATTCCTGCTGTGCTTTATTATCAACAACAAAAAAATAATTTTAGTGATGAAAAAATTATTTATGCACTTATGACAGCAGGGATAATAGGTAACTTGATAAAAACAAACGCTTCAATTTCAGGAGCTGAATGCGGATGTCAGGCAGAAATTGGAAGTGCCTGTGCTATGGCTGCTTCTGCATTAGGTGAATTGTTTGAGCTTTCCATTGATAAAATTGAGTATGCTGCAGAAATTGCGATAGAACATCATTTGGGACTTACGTGTGACCCGATTTGCGGGTTGGTACAGATTCCTTGTATCGAACGTAATGCTGTTGCTGCAATGAGGGCAATAAATGCTGTTAATTTGGCAAGCTTTTTATGGAATACAAGGAAAATTTCTCTGGATAGAGTTATTCAAACAATGAAAGAAACTGGCCTGGATATGCATACAGCGTATAAGGAGACTTCAGAGGCAGGACTTGCAAGAATTAATGTGAATAATTTTTGGTCATATCTTGCCATGAATATAAATGAAAATTTGTCTGATG
>JAZOOC010000284.1:0-4440 GCA_045654825.1 Clostridia bacterium
ATATCTTCTTTTTTAAACAGAAATTCTGTTATAACTTCTTTTTCTTTTCCCGAAAATACACCCGGATTTCCGGCTGAAAGCCTTATATCCGAAAAATCTTTAAAATCATACCTGTTAAGCTTTGCACGGATATTTAAAGGAAAAACACTGATTATATCATCCATAACAGCACCTCAAAAAAATTGGAGATGTAAAAAAAACACAAGTTTCTTTACATCTCCATATATATTAACAGTTGTCCAAAAATATTCTATTTTTTACCCATAAGCAATTTTATATAATAGGCACTTTTCATTTCCTTTTCGTTTTCGTATGCCGTTTTTATTTTGCCTATAATAGCGGTATCGCAATTATTTGCTTTAAGCTCCCTTTCAAGCTTTGCAAGTATATCTTTTATCTTGCCGTCACACTCCGCTTCATATCCCTCAACTTTAGGCATATAAATTTTAGTAGTTGCAGCAATAGCATCTTCCTTCTTATACTTTTTATTTTTACGAAGATCAAGATAGTAGGCTCTTACTTCAGAAATAAGTCCCTCTATTATCGCGGTATATTTTCCCTGAAGAGCGTATATTTCGCTTAAATATTTTGCGGATATTGTATCAGGATTGCCCTTTTTTGCAGGCTTGTTTTCTGCAGCTTCTTTGATTATTTTCTCCATAACCTCGCTTTCGGTTATTTCGCCTTTTTCTATTGCCTCTTTTTCATCTTCATTTAGTTCACGAAGTATAAGACCGGTAGCTTCTTCTATGGTCTTTTTATCATCTGTTGCCTCTTTTTTCAGTTCCTCGGTTGTATATTTCGTCGAGGTTATATAGGGTTTTACATAGCTTTTATATATGCCGTAGCCAAAATAAGAAAGACCGATAACTATTATTAAAACAACTGATAAAATTATCTTTTTTTTCATACCTTCACTCCATTTCAGATATAATAATTAATATTGTATAATATATATGCCAATTAAAATGCTTCAGGGCAAAGACCAGTTGAAATGAAGCCCTTACAACATATGCTTTGCATCTGAACGCAGTAAGTTTTGCCTGTGCACAAATTATATCCGTTAGTTCACCACGGGTTCCTCCGTCACACATAAAATTTCGTGACAGAAATTAAATACATTCGGTATGCTTTAATTTTTACAATAAATCTTTAAAACTGAATTTTAAATATGTTTTATACTCTTCAAATGGTTTTAACGTTACATAAGCATTCTTCTTTTCGATATTATCACCACCTGCGTTTGTTGTTCTTGGCTCTAAGCCCACTACATACTCGCTTTCTCCCAGCATTTTCCATACTAAAAATTCTGGCATTGTATCTCTTTTATATGTAATATATGCTCCCATTTCGCCATTTTCAATACCGGCAGTTGCATATTCCCCGGTATGAACCACGCCAATGCATTCTTCCTTTTTGCCATGAATCGGTGCATGAATGTCAGCAATTTCCGGCTGAACATTTATCATTTTTGCACCCTCTCTCACCAATGGATAACCAAAGTTACAATGATAACACAGTGCAATTTTTTCATCCTCAAAATTCTCATTTATCAATGTGTCACAAACAGTGAACTCATCATCAAAAAGTTTAGCTGTAATGGTTCTCTTCAATAAAAGGTTTTCGCCAAAAACGGCGCTTTCACGCATCACACCAGAAACGCTCATTATGTAATCATCACCCTGCCACTCTGCTGTAACACTCACTTTTTCGGCAGGTGTATTTGCAATTTTTCCGTGCAATCCCTCATCATTGTAGGGAGCACCGATATTTTTCAATCCACATGTTGTAATGAGCCCGCCATAAAAGCCCCTCAAAAACTGCTTTCCTTCCTTATCATAGTATGCAGGAGATGTAATCCCCGTCTTTGAAATCCAACTAACTGATCGTCCCTTATAAAAGGTCTGTGCAATATCCATACATCTGTCAGGCAAAACAACAAACTGTAAATTTCCTGTATTAATCTCAATTGCACGGACACCCTTTGCTTTACCATCGTTAAAGGTATAATCCTTAACGCCTCCAATCTGTTCAATTGAACCGATATGCTTTAATAATTCCTTTTTTTTCACTTTCATCACTCCAATTTTTATAAAATTCATTTTAATTCTTATAAATAATGTATAACCTATAGAACACTCTCCAAAGGCTCCCTTTGATAAAGTGAGGCTCTTTTCGACAATCTTTATATAAAGACTGTATAATCTGGAGGCCAATGTTATTGA
This sequence comes from Clostridia bacterium, assembly GCA_045654825.1. Taxonomy (GTDB): domain Bacteria; phylum Bacillota; class Clostridia; order UMGS1840; family HGM11507; genus JAZQFU01. The sequence goes on from JAZOOC010000284.1 coordinate 2,226, forward strand.
CAACATCTTCCTTTGCAATTCAACACAAGCTCAAAGCCTATCATTTAAAACTCCAGCTCGTCTCTGAAAAAGCCGCGTGTGTCTGCACACTTTCCGTCTTTATCCTTCACGGAAACACGAACAAATTTTGCGAACTCATCAATTTCAAAGTCTGCCGTGTTAATGGTTTCGCCGGACTCGGCAACTTTTCTGTTCACCCTTTTGCTGCCGGTAAACACCCTGATTTCCTGCACATCGGAGCACTCGATGTGGATTTTGTTTCCGTGCATCGAAACCTCTTTAAACAGCGGTCCCATAGAAGAATACATTTCGCCTTGCTCCATTGCCTGAATTATACCGTCATAAGTAAAGCTTTCCGGCATAATCATTGTAAAAGCACCGAAGGAACCGGAAAACGGCGGATTCCCATTGCCCTTGTTGTGATTGTCATCCGCACTGTGACAGAAGAGCCGCTTGCCGTGAATCAGCAGCTTATCATAAAGCGCGGCATTGTATTCAAGCCCGCTTGTGCGATAACTGCTGTAGTTACACATTTCCATACTGAAAAAGCCTTCATATTGCAGAATGTCCGCCTCATCCTCCATAGACCACCATGGATGATTGTATGCTGCAAGGTAGCCGTTTTCGCGGGCGGTTTGAATCAGCTCGTTAATATACGCTACACTGTATTCCCTCTGCTTCTGCGAGCCTGCCTTTTTAAGCTGTTCCTTTTGCTCGTCGGTTAAATACTTGCAGTATTTCGGATTGTAGCAGATAATGGTTTCATTTTCCGGGTCGCGCGCAAAAAGGTTTATATGGATTTCCTTTGCATACGCGTCATACTTGCACTCCGCATTCGGTCTGACATATGTTTCATAGCCGGTGATGGCTATAAATTCCGAGTCGCTTAAATATGTATGGCTTTTCGGCGTTTCATGATCGGTAATTGCAAGAATGGAATAGCCCTGTTCTTGATAGGCTGCCTTAAGCTCCTCCGGCGTTTTCGCACCGTCGGAAAAAACGCTGTGCGAATGCAAGTTTGCTTTGTATTGCTTTTTAAGCGGTGATATTAAATACATGTGTATTTCTCCTTTGCTGTGTTATAATCATTTTCAAGAATTCCCCTTGAGAGGAGGCTTTGTTGATTCCGACTTTTTTCGACATTCTTACTATAAAGACTGTATAATCTGGATGCCTATATTGTTTGATAATAGTTCATGTCAAGTTAAGACAAAATAAATAGTTCTTCTCTTATTTAGTCTAACACTAACATTTTTAATACAGCAAGGCTTTCCCTTAAATAACACGGCATAAGATTGTACCATTGCAAACCTGCATGCATATGTGAAACATCATTAAACCCTGTCTTCTTTGCAATGCTTGTCCCACGAAAAACATGAAAATTATTCGTAATGACAACTATGGCGTAATTATCCTCAAAATACTTATCAAGCAATTCTTTAGAAAATTCCATGTTTTCTGTTGTGGATGTTGCTTTCTCTTCCTTTATGATTTTTTCCTTTTCAACGCCATGTTCAACAAGATATTTTTCCATAGCATAAGCTTCTGTAACAGTTTCTTGAAAACCTTGTCCCCCGGTAACAACAATTACAGCTTCCGGATTTTCGTTGTGATACTGAATTGCTTTGTCGAGACGCATCTTCAAAGGTAATGTAACCTTATCCCCTCTAATACCTGCCCCCAAAACAACAACCGCATCCTCATTGTAATCAAAATTATCGACGATACCATATACTGCTATAAAAGTTACCAATACAAACTCAATACACAAAACTGCAATTACGAAGACTTTACAATATTTTAGAAATCCCGACTTTGTCAGTTCATTAATTTTTTCGTAAAATATCCCTATGCTAATTGCTAAAATTCCTAAAACAACTACAAGAACAACTCCGAGGTTAAGATTTGACATTATACATAATATAAAACCATATATAGTCATAATTATTCCAACGATAGTTATTAATAAAGATATACTCTTCTTTTTATTATGTATCATTCATATCATCTTCTTTTCAACAAATTTCGACATCCCCTATATGCGGGACAGACGGTTTAGATGTAGCTTGTTTTAGCGATATACTCGCTCATACTCGTGCGATATATTTTCACTCTGTTCAAATGCGATATAACTCCGCTTTGCTCCGTTGCGATATAATATAAGAACCTCACGAAATATAACGAAATCTAAGATTTCTATATTTCGGAGAACCTT
>JAZOOC010000285.1:0-5204 GCA_045654825.1 Clostridia bacterium
ATATTATTTTAGAAGTATTGATTTTCAGCACACGGCCGTATTTTTTAAATTCTTCGTCATTTATGCTCTTGATAGTAATATAAGGATTTAATTCCTGTAATTTTTTTAGCATAAAAAACCTCTTTCTTTAGTTATTGAGCCATTTGTGAGAGGGGTCTGTTGTCATAAAGAAGCCTCTGTCTTTTCCTGCCATAATCCAGAGATAATATCCGTCATAACCGGGAGCGGAATGATAGGGGTGATATCCTTTTTCGATTTCAACCACATCGCCTGAACAAACTGTATAGGTTTCGTCGATTTCTCCGTTTAATGTATATACCTTCTGGATGCCAAATCCCTCTTCTTTTTTGAATTCATAATAATATATTTCTTCTGTCTGTGCTTCATTTGGCATATTGTCGTCATCGTGTTTGTGGGGAGGGTAGCTCGACCACTGACCGCCTTTAACATATGCTTCACCTATGTATAAAATTTCTGCATCTACTCTTTCGTCGAGAATAAAGTGAGCTTCTCTTTCCCAACCGGGTTTTCCTAAATTTTTAATTACAACATCTTCCGGATTTATAATAGCAGGAGAGGATGCTTTTGTTGAGGGCGACATACATACTGCCGCAGAAAATTCACTTAAAGCGGTTATTTTGAACTCAGTGTTTGCGGGAATATAAACACAGGTTGCAGGTCCGTCGAATACATTTTCTCTTTTTCCTGCATTTTCAAAGGAAAAACCGTCTCCTTCAATATTGCATTTTCCGCCGAAAATAAGAATTCCAAATTCTGTGTTTTCTTTACGATAGCTTTTTACTTCTCCGTCGAAAAGTCGAAGCATATCCATTTCTACCTTTTTTAAACTGCTGTTATCTTTTGTGATAAGTTCAGTATTTCCATATCTTTTATTCCAGGTTTTCTTTAAATTCATTGTATCCTCGCTCCTTTAAAAAGTTTATTACTTCGCTGTAATTCGGTGCACCATTTCTAGCACCTTTTTTTGTGCATTTTAGTGCAGATACAGCGCTTGAAAATATACAAGCATTATTATAACTCATTTTTTTGCTGATTGCAAATGCAAATGCTCCGTGAAATACATCTCCCGAGCCGTTGGAGTCAACAGCATCCACTAAAAAGGCAGGGTATGTTTTTACACTGTTGCCGTCATATATAATTCCGCCTTTAACTCCGCAGGTAATTACAACTATTTCGGGATTGTATTTTTTATAGAGAATTTTTGCGGCTTCTTCCGGCGTTTCTGTATTTGTATGCCCGAGTGCAAATTCTTCGGAGGGAATGAGTATATCGGTTAAATTAAGAAGCTGTTCAACTCCATCATATAAACCGCCCGCATCATATAAAACTTTTGTATTATTTGCTTTTGCAATTTTACATCCCTCAACCGCTGCCGCCATATTATTTCCGTCAATCATGAGTATCTGTGCGTTTGCAACGGCTTTCTGCTGACTTTCGTTAAGCTGCCATTCGGGAATATTTCCTCTGTCGAAAACACAGGTTCTTGTCGCGTCCTTTTCTGATAGAAGAATATATGAAGAAAATGAAGTATAACCGTGATAGATAACTACATTATCCAAAGAAACATTGTATTTTGATAAATCGGATTTGAGAAATTCTCCCGCACTGTCATCGGTAACAGCTCCGATATATCCGCAGTCTCCGCCAAGCTTTGAAGCAGCAACAAGACCTGTTGCACAAGGTCCGCCGCCGCTTAGCATTATACTTTCTGCTTTAAGCTTTGTATCTTCTTTCGGGAAATATGGTACTGTAATTAAAGTATCGCAAACATTTGCTCCGATTCCAACTATTTTAGCCATTTTAAAGCGCCTTTCCGTCTGCTCCGACTAATTTAATGTTTTTAACTGCAAGCTGTTTTACAGTTTCTATAGGATGCTTCATAAATAAATCTATCGCGACACTTCTTTTCGGGTCGTCAAGAGTTTCTTTTGTGCCTTTTGCAAATGCGGCACAAACATCGGTTGCAACATTGAATTTTCTTATTCCTAAAGCTACAGCTTCCTTAACCTGTTCGTCGGGAATTCCGCTTCCGCCGTGAAGAACAAGAGGAAGATTATTAGTTGCTTTTCTTATGTTTTTAATTCTTTCCATAACCAGCTTGGGCTCTTTTTTATAATGGCCATGTGCGTTTCCTATTAAAACAGCAAGACAGGATATTCCTGTTTTTCCAGCAAAAACAGCCGCCTCATCGGGGTGGGTGTATTCTTCCATACAATCGTCGTTAACACTTCCTACATGACCAAGCTCACCCTCAACGGGAATATCTATGGCATTGCAAATGTCAACGATATGTTTTGTGTTTTCGATATTTTCATCAAAGGGAAGTGAAGAACCGTCATACATAATTCCTGTTGCGCCCCATCTTAATGCTCTTTGCACAACCGAAAGTGAGGGACCGTGGTCAAGATGAAAGCATACAGGTACAGAAGCTTTTCTTGCCGCCGCTATAATAGCGGGCGAAATATAGTAACCTACTTCTTCTGCTATAAGACGGGGATAAACCTGCATAATAACAGGAGCTTTCAATTCTTCAGCTGCTTTTATAACGCCCATAATTGTTTCTGTATTGTATACATTAAAGGCGGGGATAGCAAAATTGCCTTTTTCAGCTAAGTTAAGAAGTTCTTTTAAGTTTACAAGCATTTTAATACAGCCTCCTCAAGCTTTAAGAGTTCCATATCTTCAGGCTTGTTTTCAGATAAGATTATGTATTCTGCCGGACTTACTGTAACAACTGCTTTTGCACCTGCAGTTTTTGCATTAAGCCATCTGTTTTCTGCTACCTTTTTCATTACATAGGGAAGGTATTCGTTCATAATAAGGTTTCCTGCAAGCATTGTGTGTTCTTTTGAATTTAGCATTTCTTTTATGCTTCCAAGAGAAGATAAAATATCTCTTAAAGGCTCTGTTTCTTCCAAATCTCTTGCAAGAATCGGACTGTCCTGAGGAGTAAATACATAATCCTTTTTGTTAACCTTCAATTTTCCGTCTTTTATAAGTTCAGCTATAAATGCTGTGAAGGTTACAACTTCGGGTTTTAAATCAATGCCCCATTCTTTGTATTCGCGGAGCATAACTTTTGCATCGGCAGGGTCATAGCATATAACTTTTTTATATCCCGAAAGAGCTTTTGCGCAATTCTCCATTATATCTTTTGTTTCTTTAGCCGCGCTTACAAGAAAATCCATCGAATAACCGCTGTTCGGCTCATCTTTGAGAACTGTGAAATCGATATCTGCTTTTTTAAGAAGTTCAATCGCGTCTTTTGCACAGCCTTTTGCACGGGTATCTTCACCAAGGAATAAAAGGGTATCGGATTCTTTCATTTCGGGGATTTTGTTTTCCCTTTCAATACCATAGATGTTTCCTTTTTCCATGAGATTATTTATCATATTCATAACATAATCGGGAAGCTTGCCGTCAAGTGCTGCACCGAGTCTTGCTTCTTTTGTGAACATAACGGGATCCCATCCTGTTACACAGTCGGTCATACAACCGCCGCAAAGAGCACATTCATATACATTATTTATAATATCATCGGAGTATTCGACTGCATCACGAGCTACGAGAGAGAGTCCGAGTGCTCTTGCTCTTGCTGTATTTCTTTCAAGGCCTGTTGCATTGCCTATCGGGCAAACATGATGACACATCCAGCAAAAACGACAGGATTCAATATGTTCGGTTGCTTTTTTTGAAAATTGCATTTTTAATACCTCCTCTTATAATCCAAGCTTGAACGGATTCATAATACCGTTGGGGTCAAGCTTACTTTTAATTCCTTCAAATACCTGCATAGCGGGTCCGTACTGTTCTTTCATAAGTCTGCCGAGCTTGATACCAACGCCGTGATGGTCGTTTACAACACCGCCGTTTGCAAGAGCAGTACTTACGCCGCAATTCCATATTTCCTGATGAAGTCTGAATGCTTCATGGGGATCTTTCGGAACATATTCACCGTCAACAATAAAACGGTCATAAATCATACAGCCCCACTCATACCAATGTGAGAAGTGAGCGATAAATCTTGCATAAGGGAAGTTTGTTTCAATAGCTTTTTTCATTTCCCAGTAGATTTTTTCTATTTTATCATAAGGTGCGATAGTATCCATAGTACCATAGCACTGCGGAAGATCCATCATATGACCGGGATAGAAGAAGGTGATTTTTTCTTTCCACCATTTTTCTCCGTATTCAGATCCTAAATCTTCTGCACCGTATTTGCTGAATGTTTCAAGAAGAACTTTCATTTCAAGGTCTGCAAATTCCTTCATACCTTCAACGGCAACATTCATAAATGCGCCTTTCTTTTCAACACCTACTATTTTTTTAATAAGTGTTGCGGTTTCTGCTTCGTCATATAAACGCATAACAGAGGGCTTGAACTTCTGCAGAAGCTCTCTTCCTGCATTGAAAGCATCAGTCATATTATGGAATAAAAAGCCTCTGAACTGTCTTGATTCAGGCTGATCATAAATTCTCATCTGAGCTTTGGTCATAACACCAAGTGTGCCTTCCGAACCAATGAAAATCTGATTTAAGTCGGGGCCTGCCGCGTGCTTGGGAGCAGGGGAGGTTTCTATAATATCGCCGTTGGGTAATACAACCTCCATCTGCAATACCATATCATCAATTTTTCCGTATTTAGTAGAAGAAACACCAATACCTCTGTGTGCTAAAAATCCGCCTACGGTAGAACAGGTGAGCGATGAAGGATAGTGCATAGTTGCATAACCTTTCTCATTTGCAGCCCATTCAACATGCTTATATATAGAGCCTGTACCGCATTCTATATACATAGCCTGTTCGTTTATATCATAAATTTTGTTCATACGCTTGGTATCTAAAACAATACCTCCGCAAACGGGAAGAGCGCCGCCCTGTGAGCCGCCGCCTGCACCCCATGTTGTTACGGGGATTTTGTAGTAGTTGGCAATTTTTAAAACTGCCGATACTTCTTTCGCATCTTTGGGCGCAACAATAAAATCGCCTTCAGGCATTCTTAAGCCCCTGTCTGCCCACATTCTGGAAAGCCAGAAATAGTCAACACTATGGGAAACCTTATCTATTGTTCTTGTAGAACAATTTTCTTTTCCGACTGCATCTTCCAATTCAGTTGCAATCACATCAAATAAAAAGTCAGTCACTTTTATTACCCTCTTTCTTCGTAATCTTAAATACGAAAA
>JAZOOC010000286.1:0-4903 GCA_045654825.1 Clostridia bacterium
ATTGGGAACCCTCTTCTTGCCATAATTATCATCCTTTCATAAGTTAATTAATCAATATTAAACAAACTGATATTTTCATCAGCCATTTTCATAAGACTGTCCATAGGGTCAACAGATTCTGCCTCAATTGTTTTTGCAGTCTTATCAAGCTTTAAAATCGCATTTATATTTTTGCCGAAGAAATCTGTTAAAGCATCAGACAAGATGCTGTTATATCCAAATTTAGTAGCTATATCATAAGAAATAGCTTCTTTGAAAGCAAATACAACTGAACCGTTTTCATATCTTATATTTGCCTTTTTAACTATACTTTCAAATCCTATATCGGAATTTTTAGCACATTTTAAAATATCTTTAAGATTATCATTTACCTGATCTGCAAAATCAGTTGATTCATCTTCCTGTGGTTTTATCTCAATATCCTCTTGGTAATCATCATATATATCGACAGGGATATCATAAAACTCTTCATTAAGCAAAACATCTTTTTGCTGTTCATCTTCTTTTGTTTCTGAAATATTCTGAGGTTGAACTACCGTAGAATTAACATTAGAAATGTTCTTTAATTTCAACTCAAGTTTTTCAATTCTCTCAAGAACACTGTTAATATCAGGATTACTTACAGATGAAGCAATCTTAAGAAGAGTTATTTCAAACGAGAGCTTTGGAGACAATGTGTATTTTGCAGTGTTCATTCCCTCAGCTAATGCTTCTGTAATTCTCAAAATTCCTGATAGTGTTATTCGTTCTGCCTGTTTTGCATATTTTTCTATAACTTCCTGCTCGGAATTGGTGAGCAAAGAACTGTCACCTGTTGACTTATACATCATAAGATCACGAAAATAGTCAGTCATATCAGAATACAACCTCACAGGGTCGATACCAATATTAATACCGTCATCCAGCTTTTTTAAAGCATCAGATAGCTTTTCATCTATAATAAGATCACAAAGATCAGCTAAAAACTCGGGATCGGATGCTCCTATAAGCCCGGCAACATCTTTATAGTCTATTTTGGTAAGCCCTAAAGCCATACACTGATCAAGCTTGGATAAGCCGTCTCTTAACGAACCATCCGCAGCTTTGGATAAAAGGTTAACCGCTGAAGTGGTAACTTCTATTCCATCCATCGCCGCAACTTCAGAAATTCTTCTCGCTGTATCTTTGAATGTAATTCTTCTGAAATCGAATTTCTGACATCTTGAAATAATAGTTGCAGGAATTTTATGAAATTCGGTAGTAGCAAGAATGAAAATAACATAAGAAGGTGGTTCTTCCAATGTTTTTAAAAGTGCATTAAATGCTTCGGTTGTAAGCATATGTACTTCATCAATAATATAAACTTTATATTTTACATCTGCTGGCGGATATATAACTTCATCGCGGAGATTTCTAACATCATCCACCTTATTATTTGATGCACCGTCAATTTCGATAACATCGAATATACTACCGTTAGATATACCGACACAAGCAGGACATTGATTACAAGGGTTTCCGTTAATTGGATTTTCACAATTTACTGCTTTAGATAGAATTTTAGCAGTAGAAGTTTTACCGGTACCTCTTGAACCGCAAAAAAGATAAGCATGAGCAATCTTTCCTGCTGATATCTGATTTTTAATTGTTTCTACAATATGCTGCTGACCGACAACATCTTCAAATACCTTCGGTCTCCATTTTCTGTATAAAGCCTGATATGCCATATGCTACACCTCAAAATACAATAAAACCGTACAATCCAAGGTTGAATATTAAATATGCACGGCCCTTTTGCAGCCTGCTCAAATCCGGCAACCCCGCGGCACACACATCATACCGCTTATCGCTGCTTCGTTCCCGACCTGACGAGGTTCACGGCGATATGTTGCACGAGACCGAATTATCATCACCGCTTACAAACACCAGCTACACATTTAATACCCGCACATGGATCATTACCCCTGCTATAGCGGATTGCAGGTTCAGGGCACCGCTAACTCCCCGGCTAGTACGGTTATGGTATATAAAGGAGATAACTCCATTATATCAAATATATTTTATTATACTATATCTGTATTTAAAATACAAGTTATTATTTAAATAATTTGAAGAGATTTTCCGGTCATTGAGGAAGGTTTTTCTATTCCCATCAAATCAAGCATTGTAGGACAAATATCTGAAATTCTTCCCTCTTTTTCCAGTTTGATATCTCCTGCTCCTATAATAATAAAGGGTACTTTATTTGTTGAATGAGCAGTTACAGTATTACCCTCTTCATCATTCATAACATCAGCATTACCGTGATCGGCTGTAATAAGTGCGATTCCATCTTTTGAAAGTATAGTATCAACAACTTCGCCTACACATTCATCAACTGTCTTAACCGCTTTTACAGTAGCATCAAAATCTCCGGTATGACCAACCATATCGCAATTTGCAAAGTTAAGAATAATAACATCATATATATCTTCATTGATTTTAGATATTACTGCATCTTTAACTTCATAAGCAGACATTTCGGGTTTTAGGTCGTAAGTTGCTACTTTTGGAGATTCAATAAGGCATCTGTCTTCGCCCTCATAAACAGACTCTTTACCACCGTTAAAGAAGAATGTTACATGAGCATATTTTTCGGTTTCAGCTATTCTTAACTGCTTTAATTTGTTTTTGCTTATAACTTCGCCGAATGTATCAGTTAATTCCTGTGGTTTAAAGGCAACAGTAACATTGGGCATAGTAACATCGTACTGAGTCATACATACATAATAAAGCGGGAAAAATCCATTTGTTCTTTCAAAACCATTGAATTCTGAATCTACAAATGCTCTTGTAATTTCTCTTGCTCTGTCGGGACGGAAGTTAAAGAAAATAACAGAATCATTTTCAGAAATATATTCTCCGCCTTCAACAACAGCAGGTATTACAAATTCATCTACAACTTCATTATCATAAGATGCTTTTACAGCCTCACTTGCAGACTCAAATTTTTCGCCTTCGCCAAGAACCATTGCACGATATGCTTTCTCAACTCTGTCCCATCTGTTATCTCTGTCCATTGCATAATATCTTCCCATAACAGAAGCTATTTTTCCTGAACCGATTTCTTTCATTTTGTTTTCAAGTTCAACTATATAGTCATACGCACTTGAAGGAGGAACATCTCTACCATCTAAAAGAGCGTGAACATATACTCTTTCAACACCTTTTTCTTTAGCAAGCTTTAACAAGGCATAAAGATGGTAGTTATGAGAGTGAACGCCACCGTCAGAGACAAGTCCCATAAGATGAAGCGCAGAATTGTTCTTAATACAGTTGTTACAAGCATTGATAAACTCTTCATTTTCAAAGAAATCGCCATCATTTATGGATTTTGTAATTCTTGTAAGCTCCTGGTATACAACTCTGCCTGCACCTATATTAGTGTGACCAACTTCGGAATTACCCATTTGTCCGTCAGGCAAGCCTACATCAAGACCGCTTGCACCGAGAAGAGTATAAGGATATTTTTCAAGATAGCTATCTATATTACCTTTACCGGATGCATATATAGCATTCCCGTTTTTATTTTCATTATAGCCATATCCGTCCATTATAATTAATACAACGGGCTTTTTCATTATAATCTATCCTCTCTTTGCGCTTTCAATTATGATATTGAAATCTTCAGCCTTAAGAGCAGCACCGCCAATAAGACCACCGTCTATATTTTCCATTTCAAGAAGCTCTTTTGCATTTTTTGCATTCATGCTTCCGCCGTACAAAATTCTGATATTTTCAGCAGTATCTTTACCATAGAGCTCAGCTATAGTATTTCTTATAATACCGCAAACTTCATCAGCCTGTTCTTTAGTAGCAGTTTTACCTGTTCCAATAGCCCATACGGGTTCATATGCAATGATAGATTTGATAGCATCGTCGGAAGACACATTAAGAAAAGCAATTTTTGTCTGTTTTCTGATTAAGTCTTCTGTAACACCCTGTTCTCTTTCGGTAAGAGTTTCACCTACGCAAACAATAGGAATAAGGTTGTTTTCAATAGCTTTTAAATGTTTTAAGTTAACAGTTTCGTCTGTTTCAGCGAAATACTGTCTTCTTTCGGAGTGACCTAAAATAACATATTCAACATTAATATCTTTTAACATTTCTGCAGAGATTTCGCCAGTAAATGCACCTTTATCTTCAAAATGCATATTTTCAGCACCGACTTTTATAACACTGCCTTCGCAAGTTGCAACTGCATTCACAAGATTTGTATAAGGTGTGCATACAACTATATCACACACAGGATTATCAAGTTTTTCTTTAATTTCATTTATAAGTGTAACTGTTTCGGAAGCTGTTTTATTCATTTTCCAGTTTCCTGCAATAATTTTTTTTCTCATTTTTATCACCTTTCTCAATTACGCAAAATTTATATTTCCTGATATTACTTATCGTTAAGAGCAGCAATACCGGGGAGTTCTTTTCCTTCGAGGAATTCCAATGAAGCACCGCCGCCGGTTGAAATATGAGACATTTTATCTCCGAGACCAGCCTGATTTACAGCAGCAACACTGTCGCCACCACCGATAATTGTAACTGCGTCGATTTCAGCAAGAGCTGATGCAATAGCATTTGTGCCTTTTGCAAAATTAGGCATTTCGAAAACACCCATAGGTCCGTTCCATACAACAGTTTTTGCATCTTTTATAGCATCTATATAAAGTTTAACTGTTTCTTCACCGATATCAAGACCCATCCATCCTGCTTCAAGTTCACCTTTTTTAACAGTTTTAAATTCACTGTCGTTAGAAAATTCTTTAGCAGCAACTGTATCAACAGGAATAAGAAGTTTAACACCTTTAGCTTCTGCTTTAGCTATCATTTCTTTTGAATATTCAAGATAATCTTCTTCAAGAAGTGAGTTACCAACTTCTTCGCC
>JAZOOC010000287.1:0-18368 GCA_045654825.1 Clostridia bacterium
CATTGGCAACGCCAACATCATTTGCCACAGGCAAACATCATTCAAAAAAGTCACCTTTGTCGGTAGACAAAAGTGACTTTTTTGTTGGCGGAGAAGGAGGGATTCGAACCCTCGAGACTGTTTTGCAGCCTACACGATTTCCAATCGTGCGCCCTCGGCCGGACTAGGCGACTTCTCCATAATATTTAATTATATCGCTTCAAGCGACCTTTATATTATAGCATACTCCTTAGAAAAAAGCAAGCTTTTTTTATTAACACAACAAAGTTCTTATTTTGCGGAAGCCAAAAGGCTTCCGCAAAACTTAATTCAAAGATTATTTCAAATTGAATTTCTTTCTGAACTTATCTACTCTGCCGCCTGAATCAACAAGCTTCTGCTTGCCGGTAAAGAACGGGTGGCATTTGGAACAAATTTCTACACGAACATCTTCTTTTGTTGAGCCTGTTTCATAAACAGCGCCGCAAGCACAAGTGATGGTTGTAGCTTTGTAATCAGGATGAATTCCTTCTTTCATGCGTTTCAGTCCTTTCTTTAGTCTACAAGCTCAAGAATCGCCATGGGGGCTGCGTCGCCTCTTCTGGGATCCATTTTAATAACTCTTGTATATCCGCCGTTTCTTTCAGCAAATTTCGGCGCGATTTCAGCAAACAATTTTGTTACAACATCTTCACTTGTTATAAAGCTTAATGCCTGTCTTCTTGAGTGAAGTGTGTTCTGTTTACCTAATGTGATCATTTTTTCAGCTAATGCCTGTGTTTCTTTAGCTCTTGTAAGAGTAGTAACGATTTTTCCGTTATCGAGGAAGCTTGTTACCAATGTTCTTAACATAGACATTCTGTGGTCGGTTGTACGACCTAATTTTCTTGTTCCGGGCATCCTACATACCTCCTTTATTCTTCTTCGCTGGATAATTTCAGACCTAAACCGTCGAGTTTGTTGATAACCTCTTCAAGAGATTTTCTTCCGAGGTTTCTAACCTTCATCATTTCCTCTAAAGTTTTCTTCTGAAGGTCGTCAACGGTATTTATTCCTGCTCTCTTAAGGCAGTTATAGGAACGAACTGAAAGATCGAGTTCTTCAATAGTCATTTCAAGAACTTTACCCTTCTTGCTTTCCTCTTTTTCCACCATTATTTCAGTGTTTTTAGCTTCTTCAGATAAATCAATGAACAAGTCTAAGTGTTCTTTCATTATCTTTGCAGACCAGCTTATAGCCTCGTCCGGACGGATAACGCCATTAGTCCATACTTCGATAATAAGCTTATCGTGGTCGGTATCATTACCAACTCTGGTATTTTCTATTGTGCAGTTAACTTTTTTAACCGGAGTATATATTGAATCAATGGGGATAATTCCGATAGGCATGTTAGGAACTTTATTCTTTTCGGAAGGAACATAGCCTCTTCCTTTATTAAATGTAAGCTCCATATAGATTTTTGCTTCTGAATTTAAAGTTGCGATATGAAGCTCAGGGTTTAAGATTTCGATATCTGCATCCCCTTTAATATCTCCTGCAGTGATTTCACAGGGACCATTTGCTTCAATTACACAAACTTTGGGTTCATCGCAAAAAAGCTTTGCTACAACATTTTTGATATTTAAGATGATTTCTGTAACATCTTCTTTAACTCCCTTAATTGTGGAGAACTCGTGGAGAACGCCGTCAATTTTCACAGAAGTTACTGCAACACCGTGCAAAGAAGATAAAAGAATTCTTCTTAATGAATTACCAAGTGTTGTTCCGTATCCTCTCTCTAAAGGACCGATTATAAACTTAGCATATTTTTCAGCATCGGATATTTCCGCACATTCAATTCTTGGCTTTTCCATTTCTATCATGATTGGTAACCCTCCTAACTTAGGTTTAAAACCCTTTTATTTAGGCGCTTGCGCCACTCTTTTAAGCAACATACAAATATTGCGATAACAGAGGGCTTATTATTTCGAATAGAGCTCGACGATAAGGTGTTCCTGAACGTCCATATCTATATCTTCACGATTTGCCAGTCTTGTAACTGTAGCTGTTTTTGTTTCAACATTAACATCTAACCATTCAGGAATAGTTTTTCCGTCTGTGAATTCAAATACAGCCTTAATTTTAGAACTGTCTTTGCTCTTTTCTCTTACAGTGATAACATCGCCTGCTTTAACGAGGTAAGAGGGAATATCAACTCTCTTGCCGTTAACTTCGTAATGACCGTGTCTTACGAGCTGACGAGCTTCAGGTCTTGAACAAGCAAAACCTGCTCTGTAAACAACTGAATCAAGACGGCTTTCTAAAATCTGTAAAAGGTTTGAGCCGGCGATACCTTCTTTAGCAACAGCCATTTCGAAATATTTTTCCATCTGGCCTTCCAAGATACCGTATGTTTTTCTAACTTTCTGTTTTTCACGAAGCTGCAAACCGTATTCGCTCATTTTCTTTCTGCTCTGACCGTGCTGACCGGGAGCAAATGCACGCTTATTGAACGCACATTTTTCTGAATAACATTTCTGTCCTTTTAAGAACAGTTTCTGACCTTCTCTGCGGCATATTCTGCACACCGCACCGGTATATCTTGCCATAGTGATTTACACCTCCATTAAACTCTTCTTCTTTTAGGCGGTCTGCATCCGTTGTGAGGAATGGGGCTTACATCTTTAATCATAGTAACCTCAAGTCCTGCTGTCTGCAGCGCTCTGATTGCGGCTTCTCTACCTGCTCCGGGACCTTTAACATAAACGTCAACGGATTTTAAGCCGTGTTCCATTGCAGCTTTAGCCGCTGTTTCTGCTGCCATCTGAGCAGCGAAAGGAGTGTTTTTCTTGGAGCCTCTGAATCCGAGACCACCTGCACTCGCCCAGGATAAAGCGTTACCCTGAGTATCGGTTAAAGTTACGATGGTATTGTTAAACGAAGAACGGATATGTGCCGCACCGCGTTCAATATTCTTTTTCTCTTTTCTTCTACGAGTGGTTTTTCTGACTGCTTTAGCCATAGCTTATATCCCTCCTTCTTACTTTTTCTTATTAGCGATTGTTCTCTTCGGACCTTTTCTTGTTCTTGCGTTGGTCTTACTTCTCTGACCTCTTACCGGAAGTCCTTTTCTGTGTCTTAAGCCTCTGTAACATCCGATTTCCATAAGACGTTTGATATCTAATGCGATATCTCTTCTTAAGTCACCTTCTACGGTATAGCCATCTATAGCTGCACGGAGTTTGGAAACTTCTTCATCAGTTAAGTCTTTTACTCTTGTATCGGGGTTAACACCTGTTTCAGCGAGAATTTTCTTAGCTGAAGTTCTTCCGATTCCGTAAATGTATGTTAAACCAATTTCAACACGTTTTTCTCTCGGTAAATCAACACCTGCTATTCTTGCCATTTGTTCTTACACCTCCAGTTAATTATCCTTGTTTCTGTTTGTGCTTAGGATTTTCGCAGATTACCATAACGCTACCTTTACGTTTGATAATTTTGCATTTTTCGCACATAGGTTTGACAGACGGTCTTACTTTCATAGTATATACCTCCTCAAAATCTGTTTTTCCTCTAATTTGTGTACCGGTTTATTTACCGCGCCAGGTTATTCTTCCCTTTGTTAAATCGTAAGGGGAAACCTCAACGGTTACTTTGTCACCGGGTAATATTTTAATGTAGTTCATTCTGAGCTTACCGGATATATGAGATAAAATCTTGTGTCCGTTTTCAAGCTCAACTGTGAACATTGCGTTCGGAAGAGCGTCGATGACTACTCCTTCAAGTTCCAAAACATCCTCTTTAGACATATTAACTCTCCTTGTCTTCATCAAATTCGTTGATACCAAGGTCAGCAAGCGCTGTTTTGATTGCTTTTCTTATATCTGAATTTGATATCTTTTTTGCTTCATTCATTTTTTCCTTGATTCTTAAAAGTTCGCATTCCATATCGGTTATATGCTTTATTTTTTTACGCTTAGGCTTTTCGGTTGTTCTGCCTTTGCCGTCACTTATTAAAATATAGTTTTCATCAATAACTTCCATTACTGCGAAATACTTGTTTTTATCTCTGCCTGCTATTGATTTTATTAGGCGAGCAGGATAAATATCCACAAAATCACCTCAAAATTTTTAAACGCTATTTAGCGGTGGTTAATATCTCCGGCTCTCCGTCAGTTATAAGAATTGTATTCTCATAATGTGCCGATAAAGAACCGTCGGACGTTTTTACAGTCCATCCATCTTCTTCCGTATAAACCTTATGTCCTCCGGCATTTATCATAGGCTCTATCGCAAGAGTCATACCTTTTACGAGTCTGACGCCTCGACCGGCTACTCCGAAATTCGGAACCGATGGGTCCTCATGCAGATTTCTTCCTATGCCGTGCCCGACAAGATCAACTACTACAGAGCAGCCGCTGCCTTCTGCATAGCTCTGGATAGCTGCGGCAATATCGCCGATTCGCTTTCCTGCTTTCGCTTCAGACAATCCTCTAAAGAAGCTTTCTCTTGTAACATCTATAAGTTTAAGCGCGTCTTGTGAAACATTTCCTGCGGCAAATGTTCTTGCACAGTCACCGTGAAAGCCGTCTACATAAGCTCCAAGGTCTATGCTTACTATATCGCCGTCTTCAATAATTCTGCTGCCCGGAATACCGTGAACAACAACATCATTGATTGAAATACAAGCCGACGCCGGAAAACCGTTGTAATTGAGAAACGAAGGCTGTCCGCCGTTCTTACGGATGAAATCGCAGGCAAGCTTATCAAGATATGAGGTTGTAACCCCCGGCTTTATGTGGCTTCCCACATAATCTATCGCCAGTTTTGTAAGCCTGCCGGCTTTTTTCATTTTCTCTACATCAGTTTTATTTTTAAGGTGTATCATTATTAAACACCTAACTGTCTGAAGATTTCTTCAGTAATTTTTTCCACTGAACCTAATTCACCAACAGTAGCAACAAGACCTTTCTTGCTGTAATACTCTTTTAAAGGCTCTGTCTGTTCGTGGAAAACATTCAGACGGTTTTTGATAACCTCGGGGTTATCATCCGCACGAGTCTGAAGTTTATCTCCGCATAAATCACAGATTCCTTCAACTGCGGGTTTCTTTGTTGTCTTGTGGAATATTGCGTGGCATTTGGGACATTCAAGTCTGCCGGATAATCTGTCTATGATTGTTTCATCAGAAACATCAATATCAACAACACGGTCGATTTCGTATCCTAATTTTTCAAGACCTTCAGCCTGGGGTATTGTACGGGGGAAACCGTCCAATATAAATCCGTTGGCACAATCAGGCTCAGCAAGACGGATTTCAACCATCTTCAATACGATATCATCAGATACCAGTTCGCCTTTTTTAATAATATCCTGAACTTTAAGACCGATTTCGCTTCCCTTTTCAATTTCAGAACGGATTACCGCACCTGTTGAAATTGTAGGGATTCCGAGTTTTTCAGAAATTTTTACTGCCTGAGTACCTTTACCGGCACCGGGCGCACCGAACATTATCAGTTTCATAGCTTAAACCTTCCTTTTAGTCCAAAAAGCCTTTATAGTGTCTCATAAGCATCTGAGACTCTAACGATTTAACCGTTTCAAGTGCAACACCAACCATAATGAGAACGCTGGTTCCACCGAAAGCAATATTTGCACCGAGTGCCTGTGTTAAGAACATAGGAAGCACTGCGATAAGAGCGAGGAAGAGAGCACCAACTATTGTAATCTTGCTTATTATGTTTTTAATAAACGAAGCTGTGGGCTTTCCGGGTCTTATACCGGGAACAAAACCGCCGTTCTGTTTCATGTTGTTTGCCATTTCTACGGGATTGTACTGCATTTCTGTATAGAAATATGTGAAGAATATGATAAGCAGGAAGTAGAGTACAGAATACAGCCATGAACCCTGGGAGAAGAGTTTTAAAAATCCGCCCCAGAATCCGCCGGAGTTAGCAGTAACTCCTGCAAACTGTGCTATTGTTGCGGGGAAAGACATAATAGATACCGCAAAGATGATAGGCATAACGCCTGCCATAGCAACCTTGATGGGTATATGTGTGCTCTGTCCGCCGTACATTTTTCTGCCCACTACTCTTTTAGCATACTGAACAGGGATTCTTCTTTCGGCATCATTCATCCAAACAACAAATCCGATAATTGCAACTGCAACTACTGCGATTAAAACAGTTGTTATGATGTTTAATCTGCCGCTTTTGTTTAACTCAATGAATGTATTTACCATTGAGGGGAAGCCGGATACGATACCCGAGAAAATGATAAGGGATATACCGTTTCCGATTCCTTTTTCGTTAATCTGTTCACCTAACCACATAAGGAATGCTGTTCCTGCTGTGAAGGTTAAAGTAATAACTATATAAGATAAGAAGCTTTTCTGTGTTATAGCGCCGGAAATACCGAAGTATAAACCTGTTGCCTGGATAAACGCAAGAACAACTGTTAAATAACGGGTAATCTGTGCTATAAACTTTCTTCCTTCTTCGCCTTCCTTAGCTTTTCTTTCAAGCGCGGGAATTGCAACTGTAAGGAGCTGGAGAATAATTGATGAGTTGATATACGGAGTGATACTCATTGCAAATATTGTTGCATTTGAGAAGGCACCACCCGAGATTATATCAAACATACTGAAAAGTGATTCGCCGCCTTCAACGAGTGCTTTTAATGCTTCAGCACTTACGAAAGGCACAGGAATAGCCGAACCGAATCTGAATACGATTATAAGCATAAGGGTATATAACAGTTTTTTTCTTAAATCCGGTATTTTCCAAGCATTAGCAAATACTTTAAACAATTAAATCACCTCAGCCTTTCCGCCTTTTGCGGTTATTTTTTCTGTTGCTGTAGCTGAAAATCTTTTTGCTTTAACTGTAAGCTTTTTATTAAGCTCGCCTCTTCCTAAAACTACGATACCTGCATTAGCTTTGGAGATAACGCCTGTTTCGAGTAAGAGTTCTGCTGTAACCTCTGTACCGTCTTCAAATCTTTCGAGATCAGAAACGTTAATCTGGGTATATTTATCAGCAAAAATATTGGTGAAGCCTCTTTTGGGGAGACGTGTGTATAAAGGCATCTGACCACCTTCGAAGCCGGGTCTTACACCGCCGCCTGAACGAGCCTTCTGACCTTTATGTCCTTTACCGGCAGTTTTGCCGTTTCCTGTCGCATGGCCTCTACCAACTCTTTTACGTTCTTTGGTAGAACCGGGAGCAGGAGATAATTCGAATAATTTCATCTGATCCACCTCCCTTATTCAGTTACATCGAGTAAATATGAAACTTTGTCAATCATACCTCTGATCTGGGGTGTGTCGTTTAATTCAACACAGTCTCTGATTTTTTTGAGTCCAAGAGCTTTAACGGTGGCGATATGATCTTTTTTTCTTCCGATTATACTTTTAACTAATGTTATTTTTAATGTTTTAGCCACTTAAAACCCCTCCTATCCTATGATTTCCTGAACTGACTTTCCTCTCAATCTTGCAACTTCTTCTGCACGTTTCAAGGATTTTAAACCGTTAATTGTTGCGTTAACAACATTACGGGGATTATTGGAATTTAAACATTTTGTTCTGATGTCTCTGATTCCTGCCAGTTCCATAACCGCTCTTACTGCGCCGCCGGCAATAACACCGGTACCTTCGGGAGCAGTTTTAAGAAGAACGCTTCCTGCACCGGATTTACCGATAACATCGTGGGGAATTGAAGTTCCTAAAAGGGGAACATTGACCATGTTCTTTTTAGCATCTTCAATACCTTTTCTGATTGCATCGGGAATTTCAGCAGCTTTACCCATTCCGCATCCTACATTGCCGTTTTCGTCGCCTACAACAACAAGTGCGCTGAATCTGAATGTACGTCCGCCTTTAACAACCTTAGCAACACGATTTAAGCTAACAACTCTTTCTTTTATGTTCATAGCTTCAGGTTCAATTTTATTTTGAAAACCCATTTGGTCTTTCCTCCTTACTTAGAATTTCAATCCGCCCTCACGAGCGCCTTCTGCTAAAGCAGCTACACGACCGTGGTAGATATATCCTCCTCTGTCGAAAACAACAGATTCGATATTCTTTTCAAGGGCTTTTTTTGCGAGTAATTTTCCAACTTCCGCAGCGGCTTCTTTGTTACCGCCGTTTTTAATATCTTTAAGCTCAGGGCTTAAGCTTGATGCGGAAACGAGTGTTACACCGTTTTCGTCGTCAATTATCTGAGCATAAATGTTTTTCAGACTTCTGAAAACATTAAGCCTTGGCTTTATGGAAGTTCCGGAAATTTTATTTCTTAATGCTTTGTGTCTTTTTATTCTTGCAGCATTGCTGTCAAACTTTTTAATCACAATTAACTAACTCCTTTCGTAAAGCTTAAGGCTTTAATTATTTACCGCCTGTTTTACCTTCTTTTCTTCTGATGAACTCATCAACATACTTAATACCTTTGCCTTTATAGGGTTCAGGCGGTCTCTTTTCGCGAACGTTAGCTGCGAACTGACCAACTTTCTGTTTGTCGATACCGCTTATAATAATTTTGTTCTGAGCGGGAACATCAATAGTGATACCGTCGATTTCATCCATTTCAACCTGGTGGGAATAACCTAAGTTCATAACTAATGTTTTTCCCTGTTTAGCAGCTCTGTAACCAACACCGTTGATTTCAAGCTCCTTTTTGAAACCTTCTGTTACACCTGTTACCATATTAGCCAGTAACGATCTTGATAAACCGTGAAGAGCTCTTACGAATTTATCATCGTTGGGGCGGGTAACAATAATCTGATTGTCTTTAATTTCAACTTTGATCTGTTTATCAATTGCCTGTGTAAGACTTCCTTTTGCGCCTTTAATTGTAACCACGTTTTCAGCGGAAACATTTACATCTACGCCTGCAGGAATGTCGATAGGCATTTTTCCTATTCTTGACAAAACTGTCACCTCCTGTAATGATTACCAAACGTATGCGAGCACTTCGCCGCCGACATTTTCTTTTCTGGCATTTTTATCAGTCATAATACCTTTAGATGTAGAGATGATGGCAATGCCAAGACCTCTTAAAACTCTGGGGAGTTCATCTTTAGCTGCATAAACTCTGAGTCCGGGTTTGGAGATTCTCTTGATTCCGCTGATAACTTTCTGTTTGTTTTCAGCATATTTCAAGGTAACTCTTATAATTCCCTGTTTTCCATCGTCGATTATCTGATAGTTTTTAATGTATCCTTCTTCAAGCAATATTTCTGCTATAGATTTTTTCATATTTGACGCAGGAATATCAACTGACGCATGTTTTGCGTTATTCGCGTTTCTTATTCTGGTCAACATATCAGCAATAGGATCTGTGATTTGCATTTCTCATGCCTCCTTCCATAGTGTTCCAAATTACCAGCTTGCTTTTTTAACACCCGGTATTTGTCCCTTATAAGCCAATTCTCTGAAACAAATTCTGCAGATACCGTATTTTCTTAAATACGAGTGAGGTCTTCCGCAGATCTTACATCTATTATATTCTCTTGTCTTATACTTCGGTGTTCTCTGTTGTTTAACGACCATAGATTTTTTAGCCACTTTAGATACCCTCCTTATAAGATTAATTACGAGCGAACGGAGCACCCATTAATGTAAGAAGTTCTTTTGCTTCTTCATCAGTTTCGGCTGTTGTTACCATGATTATATCCATACCGCGGAGTTTTTCAATTTTATCATATTCGATTTCGGGGAATATCAACTGTTCTTTGATACCCATTGAGTAGTTACCTCTTCCGTCGAATGAGTTGGGGTTGATACCGCGGAAGTCTCTAACTCTGGGAAGTGCGATGTTGAAGAGTCTGTCTAAGAACTCATACATCATATTTCCTCTTAAAGTTACTTTACATCCCATTTTCATACCTTCTCTAACTTTGAAGTTTGAAACGGATTTTTTAGCTGTAGTGATTATCGGTTTCTGACCTGTTATTATAGCAAGTTCGTTAACCGCTGCATCCAAAAGCTTGGAATTGTCTTTGGAATCTCCTGCACCG
Organism: Clostridia bacterium; assembly: GCA_045654825.1. Classification (GTDB taxonomy): domain Bacteria; phylum Bacillota; class Clostridia; order UMGS1840; family HGM11507; genus JAZQFU01. The sequence goes on from JAZOOC010000287.1 coordinate 9,979, forward strand.
ATATTAACAACAATCTTATCGAGCTTGGGGATCTGCATAACATTTTTGTATCCGAACTTTTCTTTTAAAGCACCGGCAACTTCTTTTTCATAGTAGTCTTTTAATCTTGCCATAGTTTTACCTCCTTTCAAAGCTATTAGCCATCAATAACTTCTTTACACTTTTTGCAGATTCTTACTCTTTTTCCGTCTTCAAGAATCAGCTTTCCGAGTCTTGTTTTACTGTGGCATTTATCGCAATAGTACATAACTTTTGATGCGTAGATAGGTGTTTCCTGTTTAACTATACCGCCAGCTTCACCCTGTCTTCTTGCTTTGGTGTGTTTTGTAGCGATATTAACGCCCTCAACGATAACTTTACCTGTTTTGGGGTTAGCGGATAATACCTTACCTTTTTTACCTTTATCCTTACCGGATATAACGATTACTTTATCGTCTTTTTTAACATGAATCTTTTTAATCATAATCTTTACCCTCCTTACAGTACTTCAGGTGCAAGTGAGAGAATCTTCATATATTCTTTATCACGAAGCTCTCTTGCAACGGGTCCAAAAATACGTGTACCTCTGGGGTTTTTGTCATCTCTTATGATAACTGCCGCATTTTCGTCAAATTTGATATAGGAACCGTCAGCTCTGCCAACGCCTTTTTTAGTTCTTACGACAACCGCTTTAACTACATCGCTTTTTTTAACAACACCGCCGGGTGTAGCTTTTTTAACGGTAGCTATGATAACGTCGCCGATATTTGCATATTTTCTGCTTGAGCCGCCTACAACTCTTATGCAAAGAAGCTCTTTAGCACCTGTGTTGTCAGCAACTTTAAGCCTTGATTCTGACTGTATCATACTTATCCTCCTTTATAAGTTAGGATTATTTTGCTTTTTCAATAATCTCAACAAGTCTCCATCTCTTATCTTTGGAGAGAGGTCTTGTTTCCATAACCTTTACTTTATCGCCGATCTGGCAAACATTCTGTTCGTCGTGTGCTTTCAGCTTGTAGGTTCTTTTTACAACCTTTTTATAGAGAGGATGTTTTACGCTGTCTACAACAGCAACAACGATGGTTTTATCCATTTTATCGCTGATAACCATACCAACTCTTGTCTTTCTGTGTGTTGTTCTTTCAGACATATTCTAATCCTCCTATTCTGAAACCGCACTTAACTGTCTCTGACGGAGTACAGTTTTTATCTGTGCGATATTCTTTTTAACTTCCTTAATTCTCATAGGATTGTCAAGCTGATTAATTTCGAGTTGAAATCTTAAATTGAGAAGCTCGGATTTAAGCTCTGCAAGCTTTAAATTCAACTCTTTTTCATTCATTTCAACTATTTCATTAAACTTCATTGACGTCACCACCCTCATTGTTCTCGCGTGTTACAATCTTACACTTAACGGGAAGCTTATGCATCGCAAGACGAAGAGCTTCTCTCGCTAATTCTTCTGAAACTCCGCCGATTTCGAACATAACTCTGCCGGGTTTTACAACAGCTACCCAGTATTCGGGTGAACCTTTACCACTACCCATACGGGTTTCAGCAGGTTTTTCTGTTACAGGTTTATCGGGGAATATTTTAATCCAAACGTTACCGCCTCTTTTGATGTAACGTGTCATCGCAATTCTGGCTGCTTCGATCTGGTTAGATGTGATCCAAGCGGGCTCAGTAGCAGCTAAACCGAATTCGCCGTATGTTACGGTGTTGCCTCTTAAAGCTTTACCTTTCATTCTGCCTCTCTGCTGTCTGCGGTATTTAACTCTTTTAGGTATTAACATATTATTTGCCTCCTTCCGCGGGAGCCTTTACTGCTTTTTTATTTTCAGGGAGAATTTCTCCTTTATAAATCCATACCTTAACGCCGATTTTACCGTAGGTAGTATCAGCTTCCCAGAAACCGTAGTCGATGTCTGCTCTTAAGGTCTGCAGCGGAATAGTTCCCTCGTGATAGTGTTCGCTTCTTGCGATTTCAGCACCGCCAAGACGACCGGAACACTGTGTTTTGATACCCTTAGCGCCCATTCTCATGGTTCTCTGCATAGCCTGTTTCATTGCTCTTCTGAAAGATACTCTCTTTTCGAGCTGTGCTGCGATATTTTCAGCAACGAGCTGTGCATCCATATCGGGTGTTTTGATTTCAACAATATTTAAGTGTGTTTCTTTACCGATAAGTTTCTGAACTTCAGCTTTTAACTTTTCGATTTCAATTCCGCCTTTACCGATGATGATACCGGGTTTTGCAGCGTGAAGTGAAATAAATACTTTATTAAGTTTCTTTTCAATTTCAATTGATGCTATTCCCGAATTGAAAAGTCTTTTCTTTAAAAACTCTCTGATTTTGTAATCTTCAACAAGATTATCACCGAAATCCTTATCGGACGCATACCATTTGGATTCCCAGTCTTTAATTACTCCGACTCTTAATCCGTGAGGGCTAACTTTCTGACCCATAATCTTGCCTCCTTATTCTTTTTCCGCAAGAACAACCGTAATGTGGCTTGTTCTTTTGTTGATTCTGAATGCTCTGCCCTGCGCTCTCGGCTGTATTCTCTTAAGAATAGGACCGGGATTTGCATATATTTCTTTAACATATAAATTATCGGCAGACATATTATGATTATTTTCCGCATTAGCGATAGCGGAATTTATAAGCTTTTCAACAATGGCTGATGCAGCTTTGGGTGTGTTTTTAAGAATACCCAGCGCAACGCCCACAGGCTTGTTTCTAACTAAATCTATAACGATTTTCACTTTTCTTGGTGCAATTCTCGCATAGCTTAATTTAGCGCGTGCTTCCATTGTTAATCCTCCTCTCGTTTAGAAAATCTTTATTTTACGCTTGTTTTTGAACCGGCATGTCCTTTAAAAGTTCTTGTCGGTGCAAATTCGCCCAGCTTGTGACCTACCATATCTTCAGATACATATACGGGCACATGCTTTCTTCCGTCGTGAACAGCGATTGTGTGTCCTACGAATTCAGGAAAAATAGTAGAAGCTCTAGACCAAGTCTTTATAACTCTTTTTTCTCCGGAATTATTCATGGTTTCAATTCTTTTATAAAGTCTTTCTTCAACGAATGGTCCCTTTTTTAAAGATCTGCTCATTTACAATTCCTCCTCTCCTACTTAGACTTTCTTGATTTTACGATGAACTTGCTGCTCTGTTTCTTTTTCTTTCTTGTCTTAAGTCCGAGAGCGGGTTTACCCCAAGGTGTAACAGGAGCGGGACGACCGATGGGTGATTTACCTTCACCACCACCGTGGGGGTGATCGCAGGGGTTCATAACAACACCGCGGACTGTAGGTCTGATACCCATATGACGTTTTCTACCTGCTTTACCGATAGATACATTTTCGTGGTCTGTATTACTTACCTGACCGATTGTTGCACGGCAAACGGTGAGTACGAGTCTAACTTCGCCGGAAGGAAGTCTTACCTGAGCATATTTTCCTTCTTTAGCCATGAGCTGTGCGAAGCTTCCTGCAGATCTAACCATCTGAGCGCCTTTACCGGGCTGAAGCTCTACATTGTGGATTATTGTACCAACGGGAATGTCTTTAATCTGGAGAGTGTTACCGGGTTTAATATCGGATTTTTCTCCTGAAGTAATAACATCTCCAACTTTTAATCCGTCGGGAGCGATTATATATTTCTTTGTTCCGTCTTCATACTGAACCAAAGCTATAAATGCGCTTCTGCCGGGATCGTATTCGAGAGTTAAAACTGTTGCAGACATATTGTCTAAGTTTCTCTTGAAATCTATAATTCTGTATTTTTTCTTGTTTCCGCCGCCTCTGTGTCTTACGGTGATTCTTCCGTAGGAGTTTCTTCCGGCACATTTCTTGAGGCTTACAAGAAGTGATCTTTCAGGTTTAACTTTTGATAAACCGGAGAAATCTGTAACCGTCATGGATCTTCTGGACGGTGTAGTCGGTTTATAACTCTTTATAGCCATTAAATTTCATCTCCTAACTTATTAAGCCATACTTTCAAAGAACTCGATTGACTTACTGTCTTCAGTTAATGTTACTACGGCTTTTTTGTAATCGGGTGTTTTACCGATGTGAACGCCAACTCTTTTCTTTTTACCGGGGATATTTAAAGTTTTAACGCTCTTTACTTTAACATTGAATACTTTTTCAACTGCATCTTTGATTTCAAACTTGTTAGCAGTTTTAGCAACTTCAAAAGTATATTTCTTGTCGGGTACACCGGATAATGCTTTCTCAGAAATTACAGGTCTTCTGATAATATCGTGAGCAAATTTCATTATGCGTACACCTCCTCTAATTTCTTAACAGCGTCAGCACTGATGATAACTTTATCGTGATTTAATACATCATAAGTATTAAGTGTTGTGGATAATGTTGTTGTAACACCGGGGATATTAGCCGCGGATTTAACTACTTTATCATCTTTTTCGTTTAATACGATAAGTGCTTTCTTTTCAACATTGAAGTTCTTTAAGATATTAACAACTTCTTTTGTTTTGTAATCGGAAACTGTGATGTTATCGATAACGATAAATTCGTTTCCAGCAACTTTAGAAGATAATGCAGATTTAAGCGCAAGTCTTCTTAATTTCTTGTTTAAGGGGTATCTGTAGCTTCTGGGTTTGGGACCTAAAGCAACGCCACCGCCAACCCACTGAGGTGAACGGATTGAACCCTGTCTTGCTCTACCTGAACCTTTCTGTCTCCAAGGCTTCTTACCGCCGCCTCTAACTTCGGTTCTTGTTTTAGTGCTCTGTGTGCCCTGACGTTTGTTAGCCAGGTGATTAACAACAGCTGCGTGGATTGCAGTTGCATTAACTTCAATACCGAAAACGCTGTCGTTTAATTCTATATCTCCGACTTTATTGCCGTTTATATCAAATAAATCAACTTTTGGCATGGTTTATCCTCCTCTCTATTTCTTAACGGTATCTTTTAATACCAGAATACCGCCTTTTGCTCCGGGAACGGCACCTTTGATAAGAATGAGGTTCTTATCTGCCATAACCTTAACAACGTCGAGATTCTGAACAGTTACTTTTTCACAGCCCATGTGACCTGCGAGCTTCTTGCCTTTGTAAACTCTGGAAGGATCTGAACAAGCACCCATTGAACCTGAGCTTCTGTGGAATCCTGAACCGTGAGTCATAGGACCTCTGTGCTGACCCCATCTTTTGATAACGCCGGCGAAACCTTTACCTTTAGAAGTTCCGGTAACATCGATTTTATCTCCTTCAGCGAAGATATCTGCTTTTACTTCATCGCCAACATTTAATGCGGACACATCTTCAAGTCTGAACTCTCTTAAATATTTTTTAACATTTAAGCTGTTCTTTGCGAAGTGACCTTTCTGGGGTTTTGTCTGATGTTTTTCCTTAATATCGGAAAAACCAAGCTGAATTGCTTCATAACCGTCGATTTCAGTTGTTTTTTTCTGAGTAACCGTACAAGGACCGGCTTCTACAACTGTTACGGGAATGAATTTTCCGTTTTCGTCGAAAATCTGAGTCATACCCAGTTTTCTAGCAATAATGCCTTTTTTCATTTTATTACCTCCTTGGTTATTGGTTGGCATCTGCCAACTTGACCTTCGTGCGTCGGCTTTGCCGAAGCATCGTTCTTAGATTAAAGCTTGATGTTGATTTCAACACCGGCGGGCAAATCCAGTTTTGTTAAAGCATCAAGTGTTTTGGGAGTAGGACTTAAGATATCGATAAGTCTTTTGTGAGTTCTCATTTCGAACTGTTCACGGGAGTCTTTATACTTGTGAACCGCTCTTAAGATAGTTACCACTTCTTTTTTAGTAGGAAGGGGTATAGGTCCGGAAACCTTTGCTCCTGTTCTTTTTACAGTCTCAACTATCTTCTCAGCTGACTGATCGATAAGCATATGGTCATACGCCTTTAATCTGATTCTGATTTTTTCATTTGCTGCCATTATGTTATACCTCCTTGATTGGTACGACATGAAAATACTAAACACAGTGCCGGGTGTTTCACCCGCTCTAAAATATAAACCCGCCTCATGCCCAATGAGCGGGTTGAAACATTCACACGGATAGTGCGAATATATTTCAAAAAACACTGTATAAGTGCTCTGCCGCCCGGTTTATATCGGACATACTCCACGGAAAAACCGGCTTTTCGCCGCAACCTCCCGCTTCATCGCTCAAATTGTCACTCGATGATTATACATTATAAATAAGGCAATTTCAAGCCTTTTTTCAATATTTTTTCCTTTTTTTAAAATTTCAGCGATTTGCACAAAAATGTTCGTTGGAATTGTATGATTTATTACTTTTGTTTGACAGAAAACAATATTAGCATTATAATTAGGAATTAGGAGTTAGGAATTAGGAATGAATGATAGCCTTGTGCCATTCGGCAAGGCTATTTAAATGCAGAATGCAGAATGTAAAATGCAGAATTAAGGTGTGCTTCGCACGAATTAATTCCGTCGGCATTGCCGACACCATAATTTTCAATTTTCAACTCTCAATTTTCCATTAAAAACCGCTTGCGGTTTTACCTTCATTCCTAATTCCTAACTCCTAATTCCCAATTCAACGGAGTGTCTTATGAAAAGCTTAACAGTAAACAAAAACGATGCCGGTCAGAGAGCGGATAAGTTCTTATCAAAATATTTAAAAAATATGCCAATGCCTCTCATATATAAATATATAAGGAAAAAGAGAATCAAGGTAAACGGGAAAAAGACTGAAATTTCCTACAAGCTTTGTGAGGGAGATTTTATCGAGCTATACATAAATGATGAATTCTTTGAAGTTTCGGAAGAGAAGACGGCATTTCTTAAAATAAAGCCCTCCCTTAATATTCTTTATGAAGACGAAAACATTCTTGCGGTAGACAAGCCGCAGGGGCAGATAGTTCATTCGGACGACAAAGAAAGTTATAACACGCTTATAAATCACATCCTTTCCTATTTATATAATAAAGGGGAATACAATCCGGATGAGGAGCACGCCTTCACCCCTGCCCTGTGCAATCGTATAGACCGTAATACCGCAGGTATAGTTCTTGCTGCCAAAAATGCCGCGGCACTTGCCGAAATGAATGAAAAAATAAAAAATAATGAGCTTTCAAAGTTTTATATGTGCGTCGCACTCGGCCATTTTGAAAAAAAGAGCGAAGAATTACACGATTACCTTATAAAGAATACAGATACCAATACAGTGAAAGTATTAAAAAAGAAAACCGAGGGAGCAAAGGAAATTATAACCCGATACAGAGTTATAAGAGAAAAAAACAATCTTTCTCTCGTAGAGGTTGAACTGGTTACCGGAAGAACACATCAGATAAGAGCACACCTTTCTTCAATCGGGCATCCGCTCTTAGGCGACACAAAATATGCAAAGCTATCGGATATGCCCATAAAAACAAGAAAGCAATATCTTTATTCATACAAACTGAAATTCGATATAACCGGAAAAGATTCCTGCCTGTCTTATCTTGAGGGTCTTGAAATCAAAGTCCCGAAAGTAGACTTTGTTTCAGAATTTGATAATATATTGAAATGAATTGCCTTACGGCATGAATTGAAATCATAGATTTCATGAATTGTGCTTTTACCACATGATGTGCAGATAATTCTGCATTATGGTATGCCTTCGGCATAAATTTAATTCAAATTAGGAAGTTGTAAATATGAAAAATAACATTTTAATAAACTTATCAAAAGCATTTTCAATAGATACCATTAATTTAATTACAGAAATCAACAATCCGAAAGCAAAGGTTCTTATTAATCAACTTTTAAGAAGTGCAACCAGTGTTGGAGCTAATATTCACGAAGGAAATTATGCTTCAAGCAAATTAGACTTCATTAACAAATTCCAAATAGCTCTAAAAGAATGTTACGAAACCGAGTATTGGTTGCAAATATTCAAAGAAACAAATATACTATCTGAATCTGATTACAACAATCTATATTCGCAATGCAATAAAATAAGACATTTGCTTATTTCTTCGATAACTACTGCTAAGAATAATCTATAAATTCAAAACCGCCTGCGGTTTTACCTTAATGTTTGCTTTGCAAACACTTCATGGAGCACAAGCGAGACATCATGGCACCGCCACTTCATTCAACCTAAGGTTGTTATTCATTTTATATGAATTGCCTTACGGCATGAATTGAAATCAAAACCACTTGCAGCAGATGGTCGGGGCAATAAAATTCTTGACAAATATTTATTTATATGTATAATAATAATTAGTATCAGATGAAACATACAGGAAAAGGCGTTCGCCTTCCGAAGGAGTAACACTCTCAGGAGCTTTTAAGCGAGGACTGTATGCGGATGATTATCCGGAGAAGCCTGTTAATTCAGGTGCCGAAGGTGCAAGGCTTTAAAAAAGCTAATCTCTCAGGCAAAAGGAC
>JAZOOC010000288.1:0-6731 GCA_045654825.1 Clostridia bacterium
AGATGTTTGAGTCAAAATCACCAAAGTTTGATAATGATGTCATCTGTAAAGATGTTAATCCCTTTAAACCGTTTACTTCTTCTGTTTCAGTTTCATTCAAATAATAGCAATTCTTAGTTGTTATACCATTACCAATTTGAGTAGCAACTTCACCTATATTATAGCAATAATTTACTTCAGGTGTACCTGATCCAACAACACCTATAATTCCTGCACCTGCAACAGTTCCTGCAGTTAATTTCATACTACCGGTGTTAAAACAGTTGGATACTGTTAATTTCTGTAAAGCTCTACCTATAATTCCACCGGGAGAACCGGCTTTTGATGTTAATGTACCTGTATTAACACATTTTTCAACACCTACAAAACTATTTCCTATGATACCGCCTATTGCCCAATCTCCTCTTGAAGTAATTGAACCGTTATTAGTACAATATGAAATTGAAACATTTGAACTCGCATTACCAGCTATCCCGCCGATAACGCCGCCACCGGATAAAATTCCGTTATTAACACAGTTTTTAATTTCAACTTTGTGTGAGCCACCATTGCCAAGACCGATGATACCGCCTGATGTGTTTGTATTTGCTGTTACAGCTGCTTCATTTATAACATTGCTTATTTTTATAGATGATGCAGAAGTAATATTTCCTGCAAGAGAACCAACATTATTTTTTCCGACAATAGTTCCATCAATAACTAAATTGCTGATTTCTGAGTTTCCATTGATTTGAGTAAATAAACCAATATTATCAGTCTCGCCCAGTTCTATTGCTACCTTGATTGTATGATTATTACCATTTAATATACTTCCCGAAAAAGCGAAAGGTTCATAACCTGCGGTTAAATCAATATCAGAAACAAGTTCAAAATACTTGCCATCCGCAAGAAGATTTTTTATAGCTTTAAAATCATCTGCAGTTTTAATCATATAGGGATTTGTTTTTGTTCCTTTGGTTAAGGTAATAGGATTTGATATAAACTGAGGATAATCATAAGATGCTATATCAGAATTAACATACCAAATATCTTCAGAAAAATTCTCATAATTCGCAAGAGAAAATCTTTTTTCCAAAGCTAACGGAATTGTTATTTCAATACCATCATCAGAATCTTCTTCAGCAAAGTAGTATAAATTATTACTGTTTTCGTTTAAAGCAGTTAAGACTGCACCTATAGGTGTACCAACAGTTGTATAAGAAGTAGATATTATCTGCTTAGAGCCATTATAACCAGCAACTCCCAATATACCGCCAACATTTCCGCTTGCATTTATTGTACCAGTATTAAAACAGTCTATAATTGAAGAATTTGAAGTCCTTAAAGCTCCGGCTATTCCGCCTACACCATTAGCATCAGTTGCGACAGTAGATGTTGTAATCGTTCCTGTATTATAAGATTTAGTAATAACAGCTTTTCCTTTACCTAAAATACCACCTGCTGTTTTAGAGTTACTAGTTGCAGTAGAAGTCACACTACCGTTATTCACACAATTTGTAATTAACAGAGTATCTGTCTTTTCAGTTAAAGCATCTGATATACAGACAAGTCCTCCAACAGTATTACCTGCTGATACCGTTGCATTATTAGTTATGTTGGATAATGTAACTGAAGAACCTGATAAAACATTATAGGCAACAGCAGCCGCATCTGACCAGCCAGCAACATTACCTTCGAGTATAAGATTACTTATAGAAACATTGCCACTTAAGTTTTTAAACATTGCAAGATAAAAATCACCAGATAATGCAAGTGTGATTGTATTATTACCGCCATCATAATTTCCTGCAAAATCAAATACAATGTCTTTCGCAGACATATTAAGGGTAAAGTTCTTAGTCTGCTTAAAGTAAAGTCCTGAATTATAGCCTTTCATAGCTAGAAAATCTGCTTCAGAAGAGATTAAGAACGGATCATCTGAAGTACCGGTTCCTCCACTAAAGGTTGGATTTTCTGCAGTTGCCGTAATGCTTATGCAAGAAAGAAGCATTGCTAAAGCAAGTACGACTGAAAGAAATTTGCTGAATTTCATTTGATTCATCCTTTCTTTTTTACTGCAGAGGATGACTTATCATCCTCTGCTAATTTTATATATCGGGAATCCTCCCGAAAAGATACTTACTTAAACACAGGTCCGTTGGTTCCGTCTTTCCATATATCAGTGCTGAATCCTGTGAAATTCGTTAAATCTGTGAATTGAGATGATGATAAAGCTGTTGTATTATTAATATTATCGGTATCAGAAGCAGCGCAGTAATATATGTTAACCGGTGTTACGCCACCGCCGGACATAACTGCACCTATTGGCAATCCGATTGTGGTATAACAGTTTTTGATTGTCGGGGTCGACCAACTTACGCCGGCTGCACCGATAATACCGCCTACATTTCCGGTTGCATTTAAAACACCGGTATTATAACAATTGGAAATTACCGTTCCTGACGTTCTGTTTGCACCTATAATTCCACCAACACCAAAGCTTCCTGTTGTGGAAACAGATGATGATGTTGTAAGGTTTCCGGTATTATACGACAAGCTTATTTCAGCTTTACCTGAACCTACAATGCCACCTAAATTTTTAGAGGCGTTGCCGTTATTGGTTGTCGATATACTACCATTATTTATGCATTTATTAATTACAAGCTTTCCACTTGAACCTACATTTGATATATATATAATTCCACCGGCATTTTGACCGACACTTATTTCAGCATTATTAACAATATTTTCTATATTTATTATTGCACCTTCAACAGCTTCATATGCCAGAGACGCACCATCAGTCCAAGATGAAACAGTACCATCTAAAGTAAGATTTTTAACAACTGCAGATCCAGATAGCTTATGGAATAATGCTAAATACCATCCGCCTGAAACTGCAAGAGTTATTGTATTATTTCCGCCGTCATAATTGCCGTTGAAAACAAACAAATCTGTCTGAGCGGTTGCTGTGAAGTTGAAGCTATCGATTTGTTTATAATAAATTCCGTCATTGTCTGAAATCATAGCAATATTTTTAAAATGTCTTTCCTTAGCTATAAGATAAGGCTTTGCTTCTGTTCCCTCACCACCTGCAAAACAGGTATTTAAAGAAACTGATACAGCTGCAGAATCTACATAATCATCACTATTTGATTCTGCTACAATTTTAACGGTATAATTACCATTAAATATTTCAGTCATACTGCTTGAAATATTTATTGATGTAGTATTAATATCTGAAGTCCATACAGGTGTTGCATTGTTATCTTCATATGCAGAAAGGATATATCCATTCAAATAAGAAGAATCAATACCTGTAAAGCTCAAGGTATAAGAATCGTCAGATGAATTATATACAATCTGAGGATTGCTTACAGATGCGAGTGCCGGTTTGGTATGTATATAATTTTCTGATTTTTCAGAATCAATATAAATTCCTTCTTTACCAATCGCTTTAACAGTTACGGTATATGTATTTCCGACTGTAAGAGAGGATTTATCAAGTAAAACGGAATAGGTTGTACTGTTTAAGGTTTCTTCATCAATAACTCCGCTTAAATCACTTATTGAAACTGTATATCCTGTTGCGTTCTGAACAGGATTGAATTCAACCAGAACTGCAGAACCTGTATTTACAACAGTTGTTATTTCCGGAACACTTAAATGCTTTGGTATTACTATATGATTAAGCACACTCAATTCCGGATATTCATAATAGATATTACCTGCCATTGTCCAGACTGAACTGAAATTAAAGCCAGAAAAGCTTGCTTGTAATTTAAGCTGTTCCAATGTAAGCTTTGAGCAACCATCTTTTAAGGTTCCGGTAGCTTCAACAGTATAGCAATTAATAAGCTGAGAATTAGTATTCGCATTGTCTAAAATACCTGCAGACATATCAATAGGATAAGTATTATAACAATAAGAGAAGATTTTTCCGCTGCTGTCTGAACCTGCAATACCGCCGACAGCATCTGTTCCCTCAATTTTACCTGTATTATAACAGTTTAAAATACTTGTAGTATCAAGAATCGCCTGACCTGCAATGCCTCCTGCAAAGGTTGATGCTTTAACATTTCCGGCATTATAACAACCGTTAAAATTGTTATATGACCAGCCTACAATACCGCCGATTTGCTGAACACCCTCAATATCTCCGAGGTTTGCACAGTAATCAACTGTATTTTTGGAAAGCAACCCTGCAATTCCGCCTGCCGCGTTATTTACAGCTGTTACATTACCATAATTTATAAGATTGGAAAAAGACAATGCAGATGAATTATTATAGTTTGATTCGCCTATAAATCCGCCTACAAGCTTTGTTCCGCTTATATTGGCTTTATTAACAGAATTTTTTATAACAGCACCGGAAGAAATTTCGTGACCTCTTCCCGCAAAACCGCCTACATTTTCAGCACCTGTAACATTACCTGTAACTGTCAGATTGGATATTTCAACTGTGCCTGTAACGTATGAAAAAAGTCCTACATCATTTTTTGAAGGTGTATTAAGTTCAATATTGATTGTATTTCCTGCACCATCAAGCTTACCTCCAAAGGCGAAAGGCTCGTAGCTTCCTAAATCAATATTACCTCCGAGCTTATAGCTACCTGTTGAAGCAAGGCTCATATTCATAAAATGTCTTTTTGTTTTTATAATGTTTATTCCATTTTGTACGCCAGCAAACATAGGAAGCTCAACCTTGAAATCTATAACATCAGTTGAAAGAACATTTGCAGGATCGTTGGAAATACCCTGAATTTTTGCATTATGCTCGCCTTTTATAAGCGAAAGGTATTCTGAAGGAATAACTGCTTTGCCGTTGGTATTGGGAATGGTTACAAAATTGTTTTCACCAAATTCTATTTTAAGCTCATAAGAAGAAGCATTTGTATCAACTGTCCAGTTAAGACTTATTTCTTCGTTTCCGTTTTCAATGCTCTGCTGAACAGAAATTTCGGGATTTTTAACAGCTTTATTTTTATATTCAAATTCCAATGAATCAGAATATCCGCCTGCGGAAACAGATACATTGAATTTTTCGTTGATTTTTTTAGCAACACCGCCCTGAGTCATAAGCTCATTTAAAACGGAGGTTATATCAAAAAGCGTTCCGCTTACTGATTCAGTTTTTGATACATTTGCATTGTCGGTAAGTCTTGTAACAGTAACAGAATAAGATGATACACCCTGAATCTGTTCCCATTTAACATTTACTGTTTTTTCATCGTCTTCAAACTGAACTGTAATATCAGGATTAGAAGAAGCGTTTCCTCCGCCGGAAGAGCTTCCGCCTCCTCCGCCACCGCCTCCTCCGCCGGAGGATACAGAGCCACCGCCTGTATTTCCTGTTGCAGGAAGAAGTGTGCCTGTTGAAACAGTATCATCAGGTGTTTTTACTTCAGAGGTTACCAGCATTTTAAATGCTTCTGCTCTTGTAATATTGCTTCTGCCGTTAAAGTTACCATTGTTATCCCCAACCATAATACCTTTTTTCTTAAGTGCAAGAGCACTCTGGTATGCCCAGGAATCTACGGTATCGTTAAATCCTGCAGTATCAGTATCGGTCAGATTAAGTAATTTGGCAAAAACAACTGCAGCTTCATTTCTTGTTAAGCTCTTATCCGGATTGCCAAGTCCGTTATTATCGCCTTTATAATATCCATTGGCTTTGGCTTTTGCCATATCTGCTGCATACCACATATCTTCCGATACATCAGGAAAGTTAACTTCAGAATAATCGGTATATTCAAAAAACAAATTGATTATCTTTGCAAATTCCGCTCTTGTAATAGAATTATCGGGATTTATTCTGCCGTTATTATCACCGGATACAATACCTCTTCTTACAAGGTTTTCGATATATTCATATCCCCAGTGGTTATCATAATCAGCGCCGTTTACCGCAATGAAGGAAAACAACAATGCAACAACTGTCAATAATGATATTAATCTTTTACTGTACATGATTATGTTCCTCCAATAAGTTATAGATTATTATGCCCATTACATTTCCCTGCTCATCATATGTAAATATTCTTGATGCTTTATAGAATGCATTGGCATCGTTTTTATCATATCCGTTGAGATATCTGATGTCTGAAATATCTCCTGCTCTTATTCTGAATTCACAATTTCCCTGTGAGTTATGAGATATTTCTTCAACAACAGTTATACCGGCAGTGGTATGATTTATAAATTTAGAAACAAGCTCCCCTGCTCCATTTGATTCAATATATCCTTTTAGTGTCAGATAACTTCTTCCGCCGGGATTTGCAGTCTTTTTGATAACCATAATATTGCCATTTACTGAATATGGTATTGCAAGGTCCATTATATAGGTTGAAGAGTAGTCGTGTGACTGAATAACATTATCTCTCTGATCAAAGGGTATATCAAAGGTACCTGCTGCATAATTTGTCGGATAATACGGATTATACGCACCGGTTGTATGGAATGCAGAAACTGATTTTTCATTAATTCTCGAAATATCAAGGTCTCTTTGTATGTGGGTAAGATATCCACCCGTTACATTAATATATATTGCATCCCCCTGCTTCAGAACAGGCACATTTATCATAGTTCCGTCTTTTGAGGGATAAGTGCTTCCTTCGTATAAAAGATTTTTGCACAAATCAGGAAGTTTATCAGGGTCAACCTTTGCAGACTGTTTCTGACCGTAATTATAGAAATATATCTTATGTATATTCTTTTCGAGATCGGAATCATAGTAAGTTGTCATACTATCG
>JAZOOC010000289.1:0-3250 GCA_045654825.1 Clostridia bacterium
CTTGGTATGGTATATCCCTTACCCGAGAAAAAAATCAAAGAATTTGCAGCATCAGTTAAAAAAGTATATGTCGTAGAAGAGCTTGATCCGTTTATTGAAAGCTACTGTAAAGCTCTTGGTATTGAAGTAATCGGAAAAGAAGTATTCACTCTTCTTGGTGAATATACTCCTAAAATGATTAAGAAAGCTGTTCTTAACGAAGACTGGTATGAATATGAAGCTCTTGAGGAAGAAATTCCTAACCGTCCTCCCGTTATGTGTGCAGGCTGTCCTCACCGTGCTCCATTCTATGTTCTTAAAAAACTCGGACTTGTTGTATCGGGTGATATAGGATGTTATACACTTGGTGCAGTTCCTCCATTAGACAGTGTCGATTCAACTATCTGTATGGGTGCATCCGTAAGTGCAGCTATGGGTATGGGTAAAGTAAGAGGTCCTGAATTTACAAAGAAACTTGTATCTGTTATAGGTGATTCAACCTTTATGCATTCAGGTATAACAGGTCTTATTGATATTGTATACAACAAAGGAAATAACACAGTAATTATTCTCGATAACTCCATAACAGGAATGACCGGTCATCAGGATAATCCCACAACAGGAAGAACAATTCGCGGAGAAGCTACAAAACAGGTCGATTTAATGGCACTGTGTAAAGCGGTAGGTATTGACCATATCGTGGTTGCAGATCCATTCGATATTAAAAACTTTGAAAAAGTAGTTAAAGAAGAAGTTAACAGAGAAGAACCCTCTGTTATTATCGCTCAGCGTCCCTGTGCACTTCTTAAATCGGTTAAATATACCGGTTTCTGCAAAATTACTGATAAATGTAAAAATTGCAGACTTTGTATGAAGCTTGGTTGTCCCGCGATTTCTGTAGTGGATGATAAAGTTGTTATAAATCCTGCACTTTGTAACGGTTGCGGACTTTGTGTAAATGTATGCCCCTTTGGTGCGATAAATAAGGAGGACTGATAATATGACACGAAATATTATGATAGTTGGTGTTGGTGGACAGGGAACATTGCTTGCCAGCAGAATACTTGGAAATACTCTTATAAATCAAGGTTATGATGTTAAGCTTTCCGAGGTTCACGGAATGAGCCAGAGAGGCGGAAGTGTTGTAACTTATGTTAAATACGGCGAGAAGGTATATTCTCCTATTATTGATTGCGGAGAGGCAGATATTATACTTGCATTCGAGCTTCTTGAAGCATTAAGAGCATTACCATATCTTAAAAAAGGCGGTAAAATGCTTGTTAACAATCAGAAAATGGATCCTATGCCTGTTATTACAGGTAATGCAGAGTATCCTGAAAATATAATTGAGAAGCTTTCAGAAAAAGCAGATGTTGTTTCTGTATCTGCTCTTGAGTTAGCTAAGGAAGCAGGAAATATTAAAGCAGTTAATGTTGTTCTTATCGGTCTTCTTGCGAAAGCAAGTGATATTCCGTATGAAAAATGGATTGAGTCAATTAAAGAAACAGTTCCTGAAAAATTCCTTGATGTAAACTTAAAAGCTTTTGATTTAGGATACAATAAATAATTAGGAGATGATTAGAATGCCGATTTATCAGCCCGAATTTGAGTGTATGGACAGAGAGTCCATAAAGAAAATACAGACTGAAAAACTTATATGGCAAGTTAAACGATGCTATGAAAATGTAGCAGTTTTCAGAGAAAGAATGAACGAAAAAGGATTAACTCCCGATGATGTAAAATCATTGGATGATTTGAAAAAACTTCCTTTTACATATAAGAAAGATTTAAGAGATTATTATCCGTTCGAGCTTTTTGCAGTACCTATGAAAGATATAGTAAGAATTCATGCTTCTTCAGGTACAACAGGAAGACAGATAGTTGCCGGATATACAAAAAATGACCTTGATATGTGGGCTGATGCAATGGCAAGGCAGATTGCTGCAACAGGCGGTGATGAAAACTCCAGAATTCAGGTTTCTTATGGATATGGTTTATTTACAGGCGGACTTGGTGCACATGGCGGTGCTGAAAGAATAGGCGCTATGACTATTCCAACATCTTCAGGTAATACTGAAAGACAGATAAGACTTATGGTTGAACTTGGCACTACTCATCTTTGCTGTACACCTTCCTATGCTATGTATCTTGCTGAAACAATTAGGGAAATGGGAATTAAAGATAAGCTTCAGTTAAAAGCGGGTATTTTCGGTGCAGAACCCTGGACAGAAGATATGCGTAAACAAATCGAAGAAGCTTTAAATATTAAAGCATACGATGTATATGGTCTAACAGAAATTTTAGGCCCCGGTGTAGCTTATGAATGTTCAGAGCAAAGCGGAATGCATCTTAACGAGGATATGTTCATAGCAGAAATAATAGATCCTGATACAGGTGAAGTTCTTCCGGATGGTTCTTTTGGTGAACTGGTATTTACTACCATCACAAAAGAGGGTATGCCTATGATAAGATACAGAACCCGTGATCTTTGTTCATTAAATTATGAGAAATGTGCTTGCGGAAGAACATTTTTAAGAATGAATAAGCCCAAGGGAAGAAGCGATGATATGCTTATCATAAGAGGTGTTAATGTATTCCCGTCTCAGATTGAAGAAGTTCTTTTGAATATCGGCGGCGATGTTACACCAAACTATCAGATAGTTGTTGACCGTGTTAACAATACAGATACCCTTGATGTTAATGTTGAAATGAGCGACAGTATTTTTGCCGATGATATTAAAACAATACAGTCGGTTGAAAAGAAAATAACAGAAAAAATAAGAAGTACTTTAGGCATCGGTGCAAAAGTACATCTTGTTAACCCGAAAACTATTGTAAGAAGCGAAGGAAAAGCTAAAAGAGTTATAGATAACCGTAAGCTTAATTAGGAGGTTTTGTTATGTTAATTAAACAGATTTCTGTTTTCGTAGAAAACAAAAAAGGTCGTACATCAGCAATTATTGATGCGCTTGGAAATGCAGGAATAGATATCAGTGCGTTATCTTTGGCAGATGCAAGCGAATTCGGTATATTAAGACTTATAGTAGACGATCCTGACAAGGCTAAAAAAGTGCTTAATGATATCGGTGTTGTTGTTGGGATAAATGATGTTATGGCTGTTAAAATCCCTAATAAGCCGGGCGGGCTTTCAGAAACTCTTTCTAAAATCAATAATAAAGGCTTACACGTTGAATATTTGTATGCGTTTGTAGGTAACGATTCGGATTCAGCAACATTTGTATTCGAAACAGATAAGTTAGATGAATCAATA
>JAZOOC010000290.1:0-7825 GCA_045654825.1 Clostridia bacterium
CGTTCTGAAGCATTTTTTCCTATCCCCATAAAACAGGCTGCAAATTTAATTTGCAGCCTGTTTTCGATTCCTAAGATTGTTAACATCCTTTTTAACAATTATGTCTGATACTGTCCGATAACTCTTCTTCAAGCTTTATCACCTTATCGGCAATCAATTTTGCATCTTTGTTTGCGCTTTCGTATTTGCCGATATATCCTCTTAGTGATTTTATTCCCATATCGCAACCATCAGTTATTATTTCTCGTACTGTATCGTCGTTCTCTGATATAAAAAGCTTTAAATTGGTCTTTAATTTGGACATTGTTTTTGCAACTGTTGAGGGTGCTTTTCCGCTCTCGTGATATTTGTTGAGCATAAGCAAGGCGTCGTTTTTTAGATTTTCGTGTTTCTCTTTCGATTCTGTGAGTATTTTTGCAAGCTCACGGCTTTCTACCTTTGATAATACATCTTCTATTGCGGAAACTCCCATAGATATTCCCGCGTCGCATTCTTTTAATAATTCTACTGTATCTCTTGACATATTTTCACCTATTCTAAAATTAATTTTAAAAGCATATTATTATGATATACAAATGTTTAGGAGAAATACATAATGATTAAAAAAATTGCGTTGGTAGGAAATCCAAACAGTGGGAAGACAACCTTTTTCAATAAAATAACAGGTGCATCTGAATATTCGGGAAACCGTACCGGAGTAACAGTTAAAGAATGTTTAAGAAAAATTAAAGGTTCTGATATTATACTTTGCGACCTGCCCGGAATATATTCTCTTTCGGGCTATGCCGCAGACGAAAGAAGAGCAGTTTCGTTTCTGACAAGTGATACTACTATGGGAGTAATAAACATAGTTGACGGAACTAATCTTCAAAGGGGACTCTATCTATCTCTTCAGCTTTTAAAACTTAATCTTCCTATGATTATTGCAATTAATATGAAAGACGAATGCGATAAGAGAAAAATAAAAATTGATATAAATGGCTTATCCGAAGAGCTTGGCGTTAAGGTTTGTTTTATATCTTCAAGAACAAAAGAGGGAATACAATCTCTTATAAACGGACTTAAAACCATAAAAAGAGCTGATATAAATTCATATGACAGATTGATGAAAAAGCTTTCGAAAATGAGGGAAAAAACAGATTATCCCAGTAATGAAATTTCTTTGGCGAACAGTCTGTATGAATATTCGGATGAATTGTTTTTAAAATATGTCAGAAAAGAAAAAACAAAAAAGAATTTTTTCTGTGAAGCGGACAAGATTCTTGTTAATAAATATCTTGCTTTTCCGTGTATGTTTTTGATTCTGGGCGGTATATTTTATATTACATTTGGACCATTCGGACTGCTTCTTAATTATTATTTTAACATAGCTTTTGAAATTCTTTCAAAGCCTGTTATCATCCTTTCGGAATATATGGGTGACATTTTGGGTAACATGCTTACACAAGGTGTGTTGCAGGGACTTTCAAGTATTGTTTCCTATCTTCCTCAGCTTTTATGCCTTTTTATATTGATTTCAGCTATCGAAGATTCGGGGTATATGTCAAGAATATGCTGGATCTCGGATAAATTTATGAGAAAATTCGGTTTGTCGGGCAACTCTGTTATTCCTTTGTTTCTGGGGCTTGGCTGCACAACCCCGGCGATTATGTCCACAAGGATAATAAAAAGCAAAAAAGAACGCAATAAAACCATCATGCTGACTCCCTTTATGCCTTGCAGTGCAAAAATACCTGTGCTTTTTATGCTTGGAAATATATTTTTTAAAAATCGAAGCGGAGTAGTTGTCGGAGCGGTTTATTTGATTTCGATTCTCTCATTGTTTTTTATAGGATATATTACAAACAGAAAGAAAGATAATGAATTTTTCATGCTTGAATTGCCGCCATATCGTATTCCGTCAATAAAAGCCATATTTAAAATGACCTTGAAAAAATTAAAAGAATTTATATATCGGGCAGGTACGGTTATTCTTAGTGTAAGTGTTATTATGTGGTTTCTTAATAATTTTGATTTTTATTTAAGACCGACTCTGACGGATGGCAGTATTTTATCCCAACTCGGTAAAATGTTAGCTCCCGTTTTTTCTCCTCTTGGTTTTGGAAGACGCGAGGCGGTTGCGGCTCTTATAAGCGGACTTGCCGCGAAAGAAAGTATAGCTGCTACACTTCTTGTAGTATCGGGAGGAAGTGCGAACTTAACAGCGGTTTTCACACCTGCAAGCGTAGTTTCGTTTATGTGTTTTGCAAGTTTGTATCTGCCGTGTTTTTCGGCTTTTGCAACCCTTGTAAAAGAAACTGATTCAAAAAAATGGGTTGTGTTTTCGGTTTTTCTTCATACAATCTATGCTTATGGAATTTCATATGTTGTATATAGATTGTTAGCATAAAAGGGTCTGTTTGCAGACCCTTTTAACTATTTAACCATTTCTTCTATTGCATTTTCAAATTTTCTCTTAATAGCTCTTTTTTCACACTTTGACATAGGGTCGAACATAACACCTATTACCGCACCTGCTATTGTTCCTATTGCTACTCCCGTTAAAAAGCCTTTCTTTTTCATTTTGTTATACCTCCTTTATTCTTAATTATTTTGTGGAATTTAACATATAAAATTCGTCATTTTTTTTACATAAAATGAATAAAATGTCTTTGAATTATAATAAAAATGTGTTATAATATATAATATGCTATTATGAGCATTCTATAAATTGTTTTCAATACATAAGCCGAGGGGTGAACAAATGGCTCAGACCAACTATGATAATACAAGTATATCACAATTAAAAGATGAAGACCGTGTAAGAAAAAGACCGGCGGTTATATTCGGTTCAGACGGGCTTGACGGATGTCAGCATGCTTTCTTTGAGATACTTTCAAACTCTATCGACGAAGCAAGAGAGGGCTATGGAAAGGTTATTGAAGTTAAAAGATTTCTTGACCATTCAATAGAGGTTGCGGATAACGGACGAGGAACTCCGGTTGATTACAACCCGAAAGAAAAAAGATATAACTGGGAGCTTATTTACTGCGAAATGTATGCAGGCGGTAAATATAACAACCAGAGCGGTAATATATATGAATATTCTTTAGGACTTAACGGACTCGGATGCTGTGCGACCCAGTATGCTTCGAGTTATATGGATGTTGAGGTTAAAAGAGACGGCTTTTTATATAATCTTCATTTTGAAAAGGGTAAAAACAAAGGCGGACTTAAAAAGAAGGACGCACCCGATAAAAAGACGGGCACAACTATCCGTTGGCTTCCCGACCTTGAAGTATTTACCGATATAAACATAGAGCTTGATTTTTTTAAGGATACTTTGAAAAAACAGGCGGTTGTAAACGAGGGATTAACATTTAAGCTTTATAATGAAACCGAGCCCGGTAAATTCGAGCTTTTTACATTTGTCTATAAAAACGGTATTTCAGATTATTTAGACGAGCTTTCAGACGGTAAGAATTTCACAACCGTTCAGAGATTTGCAACCGAAAAAGAGGGCAGAGACAGAAGTGATAAGGATGATTATAAGGTAAAGCTTAATGTTGCATTTGCATTCAACAACAATGTTAATGTTATCGAGTATTATCATAATTCAAGTTATCTTGAGCATGGCGGTTCTCCCGATAAAGCGGTGAAAAATGCTTTTGTGTTTGCAATAGATAAATATATCAAGCAGGCAGGGAAATATACAAAGAACGAATCCAAGCTTTCTTTCGACGATGTAAGAGACAGTTTGATTTTCTTATCAAATTCATTTTCTACCCAGACATCTTATGAAAACCAGACCAAAAAGGCAATTAATAACAAATTCATACAGGAATGTATGACTGAATTTCTTAAAGAAAAACTCGAGATTTATTTTATTGAAAACAAAGTTGAAGCCGAAAAAATAGCAGAACAGATTTTAGTAAATAAAAGAAGCCGCGAAAGAGCTGAAAAAACCAAGCTCAATTTAAAGAAAACACTCGGCGAAAAAGTCGATTTAATGAACAGGATTGAAAAATTCGTTGACTGCAGAACAAAAGACTTAACACGCCGTGAACTTTATATAGTTGAGGGTGATTCGGCTTTAGGCTCAGTTAAAATGGCAAGAGATGCCGAATTTCAGGCTATTATGCCGGTAAGAGGTAAAATATTAAACTGCTTAAAAGCGGAATATGATAAAATATTCAAAAGCGAAATTATAACAAACCTTATTCGTGTTTTAGGCTGCGGTGTTGAAATTCAGACAAAGCATAATAAAGATTTGAGTAATTTCGATTTGGACAAGCTAAGATGGGATAAGATTATAATCTGTACTGATGCCGATGTTGACGGATTTCAGATAAGAACTCTCATTTTAACCATGCTTTTCAGACTTTGTCCCACATTAATCGAAGAGGGAAAAGTATTTATTGCAAAATCTCCGCTTTTTGAAATTACTACCAAAAATGATACACTTTTTGCATATGATGAAAGAGAAAAAACAGAAATTTTAAACAGCATAGAGGGTAAATATACAATTCAGCGTTCCAAAGGTCTTGGTGAAAACGATCCCGAGATGATGGCGCTTACAACTATGAATCCCGAAACAAGACAGCTTATTAAAATTATGCCCGAAGATGCAGAGGCTACAAAAGATATGTTTGAGCTTCTGCTCGGCGAAAATCTGCAGGGAAGAAAGGAGTATATCAAGGAATATGGCAGCGACTATCTTGAATTCCTTGATATAAGCTAAAGATGAATTATATAGAAGAGCGTATAACAGATACTTTAAAAACAAATTATATGCCCTATGCAATGAGTGTTATAATTTCCCGTGCAATTCCCGAAATAGACGGGTTCAAGCCTTCTCACAGAAAGCTTTTATACACTATGTATAAAATGGGGCTTTTAAACGGTGCAAAAACCAAATCGTCCAATATAGTAGGGCAGACTATGAAGTTGAACCCTCACGGCGATATGGCTATATATGAAACTATGGTAAGACTCACAAGAGGAAATCAGAGTCTTCTTCATCCTCTTGTTGATTCAAAAGGTAACTTCGGTAAGGTTTATTCAAGAGATATGGCATTTGCCGCACCCCGTTATACCGAAGCAAAGCTTGACGGAATATGTCACGAAATATTTAAGAATATAGATAAAGATACCGTTGAATTTGTGGATAACTTCGACGGTACTATGAAAGAGCCTACACTTCTTCCCGTAACATTCCCTACGATTCTTGTTAACGCAAATCAGGGTATTGCGGTAGGTATGGCATCAAATATAGCAAGCTTCAATTTGGGTGAAGTATGCGATGCTGTTATTGAATATCTTAAAGACGAAGATGCTGATTTAATGCAGTATATCAAGGCTCCCGATTTTCCGACCGGCGGTTCGATAATCTATAATCACGAACAGATTAAAGAGATTTTTGAAACCGGCAGAGGAAGTCTTAAAATCAGAGCAAAATACAGATTCGATAAAAAGAATAATATGATAGAGGTATTTGAAATACCCTATACTACAACCAGTGAGGCAATAATAGATAAAATTATTGAGCTTATCAAAAACGGTAAAATCAAGGAAGTAAGCGACCTTCGTGATGAAACCGATTTGCAGGGTTTAAGAATAGCAATAGAATTAAAAAGAGGCACAGATCCCGATGCATTAATGCTTAAACTCTTTAAAATGACTCCGCTTGAAGACAGCTTTTCCTGTAATTTCAATATACTTATAGACGGTGCTCCTCAGGTGCTCGGCATAAAAGATATATTGTATTATTGGTCCAATTTCAGAATTTCCTGCATAAAAAGGCAGACTAAATACGAAATCGGTGTTAAAGCTGAAAAGCTTCATCTTTTAAACGGTCTTGCAAAAATTCTTCTTGATATTGATAAAGCTATTGCAATTATAAGAGGCACAGAGGACGACAGCCTTGTTGTTCCCAATCTTATGAAAGGCTTTCATATTGATGAAAAGCAGGCAGAATATGTTGCAGAAATCAAATTAAGAAACTTAAATAAAAAATATATTTTAACAAGAACACAGGAAATCGATTCTCTTAAAAAAGAGATTGATGAATTAAACGAGCTTTTATCTGATGTTAAGCTTATAAAGAAGAAAATTACAGAAGAGATAAAGGTTATAAAAGAGAAATATGCAAAAGAAAGACTCACCGATATTATAAGTGCAGACGATGTCGAAATTTATGATACCAAAGAGGCTGTTGAGGACTATAATCTTAAGCTTTTCTTAACAAAGCAGGGTTACCTCAAAAAAATTGCTTTAACCTCTTTAAGAGCAGGCGGTGAGCATAAGCTTAAGGAAGATGATAAGATTGTTAAAGAATTTGAAGAAACAAACTTGGGCGAGCTTATTATTTTTTCCAATAAATCCAACGCATATAAAATAAGAATACATGAAATTAACGATTGTAAGCTGAGTCAGATGGGAGAATATTTAAAAAGTATTCTTGAATTTGATGCGGACGAGGATGTAGTTGATGTATTTTCCGCAGGGGATTACAGCGGACATTTCTTCTTTGCGTTTGAAAACGGCAAAGCTGCAAAAATCCCTCTGGAATCTTATAAAACCAAAACCAACAGAAAAAAACTTATCAACAGCTACAGTGATAAAGCAAAGCTTATTAAAATTCTTTATCTTAAAGAAGAATGTGAATTGGTTGCGTACTCAAATATCGGAAAAATTCTGGTATTTGAGTCAGAAGCCGTAAATGCGAAAACAACAAGAAATTCAGCGGGTGTTCAGGTACTCACTTTAAGAAAGGGAGCAAGACTTAAAAAGATTGTCGAGCTTTCAAAAACAAGACTTAAAGACCCCGGATACTATAAAACCAAAAACATTCCTGCGGTAGGCTGTTTCCAGAAAGCAGACTCCGAGGAAGAATCTCAGATAACACTTTTTTAATCGAAAAATAAGGGGAATTTAATGTTTGAAGAAAACTCAACTCTCTGTTTTTTAGGCGACAGTATAACTGCAGACGGCAGATGGATTTATGAACTTAATGAGTTCTTTAAGGAAAATAAAAGAAAGCTTCGTCTTTTTAACTGCGGAATTGCAGGCGGAACAGTATGCGAAACTTTAAAAAGACTTGAAACAGACTGTTTCAACTTTAATCCCGATACAGTTGTCTGTATGTTCGGACTAAATGATATAATTTATCCTCTTTACGGAGACAGGTATTATTTTTCCTACGAAGAACGGACAAAAGCAATAAATGATTTTGAAAAAGGGCTTGATACTCTTATCCTTGAAATGAAAAAAAGAGGTATAAGTGTAATTCTTATAACCCCTCCGCCATACGGAGAATGGGTTGAAAGCAAAGCTGAAAATCTGTATCATGCAAATAAGGGTGTAGCACTTCTTCTTGATATATATAAGAAAGCATCAGAAAATCACAGCCTTCCGCTTGTGGATGTAAACAGTCTTTTTATGAAATTCATAAAAGAAGACCGTCTTATAAATCCCGACCGCTTGCATCCTACCGCTCCGGGACATCATCTTATCTCGCAGGCTTTTTTAAAAGCATTTTCCTTTGTTTGCGAAATAAACAGAGATTATCCCTCGGTTCGTTCTAAAAAGAATACCGAAAGGTATGAAGTTGAGCAGATTTTAAGAGGTATAATCTTTACCGAATGGCATATTTTAAAAGAGTTTAAAGATTTTTCTAAAGAATTTATAAGAAAAAAAGCAGAAGAGGAAATAAAAAAATATTCCCCGGGAGAGTTTTTTTATTCTCAGCTTAAGCTCTATATAGATAATATAGAGAGAGTAAATGAGTTATACTCTGTTCTTGAAACAAAGACAGACGAATTTATAAAGGAATGATTCAAATGAA
>JAZOOC010000291.1:0-13759 GCA_045654825.1 Clostridia bacterium
AGTATCAGTTTCAGGTACCCATTTTGCATCATTAAAGCTACCAAACAAAATTGTTTTATCATTGTAGTATAATCTGTTATAACTAAAGCACGGGCTAATTGGTTTAGCACCTGAAGTAATATGTGTGATTTCATAGTTGTCATCTAACAAAAACAATTCATCTAAATTGTGACCATCTCCACTATATTTCTCTGCCATAACAACATACCCACTGTCCAATCCCTTGATTTGCTCAATTATCAAAGTTCCGTCATTGTGTGGTCTGTTTTCTGTATAATATTTTTCTATACTTTTTTCTATATGTTCTACATACGAAATCTTATCATTAGCACAACCAGATAAAACAAGAAGAACTCCCAATAATACAACAAGAATTTTCTTCATACTATTTTCCTCCATGTTCAGTTTTCTTTATTGTTCTTTGCAGTCGTAATTGATGCTATAAGTTTTCTTCGAATTGTTCCACACTTGTTATTCAAGCTATCATATGTTGTCTTATCTATTGCATTTACTTTTAACAAAATTTCCAACCAGTATTCTGTTTCAAAACTCTCTTTAAGAGCAATTTCAAGCTTATGTATGAAATCCGCCCTACTCTGAGCATATTTTGCTTCGTGTGAATTTGCGCCTATTGAAGAACACGACCGCAATAACTGATTAACAAATACAGCTCTGCCTTTTATATTATCACATATTGCAGTTATCTCAACAGTAAGTTCTACTGATAATTCCTTTATTGTTTTATCATTCATAATTTATTTTTCTTTCTGCGATATACTCGCTTTAGCTCGTGCGATATATTTGTTTCTCAAATGCGATATAACTCCATTTCATTCCGTTGCGATATGATATAAGAACCTCACAAAATATAACGAAATCTAAGATTTCTATATTTTGGAGAACCTTGTTACTTCGTAACAAATTCCTTTATTCTCGTCCCGAAGGGACATATCGCATCGAAGATATATCGCGTACGAAGTACATATCGCAAATTCCATCAGGAATTTATATCGCTGAATAGATTTAACAAAGTTAAATCTATTCTAACACAATAAGATATAAAAGACAAGAAAAAGTTTAGACAGAATATTTTATCTCAAGCGGGAAAAAATAGCTTTATTACAAGGAGGTTTTAAAATGAGTATTATATTGTCAATAATAGCAGGTGCGGCAATGAGTCTGCAGGGTGTTATAAACACAAGATTAAGCGACAAGGCGGGTCTTTTTGAGTCCAATGCTTTTGTTCAGGGAACTGCATTTTTAGCCGCACTTATTGTTATGTTTATTTTCGGGAAAGGAGATATTTCAAAAATCACTTCGGTAAGTCCTGTTTATCTTACAGGCGGTATTTTAGGTATTATAATAACCGTTACGGTTATGCTTGGGATAGGCGGTTTAAGTCCTACAGTTTCCATTTCGATTATTCTTATTTCCCAACTTACTGTTGCAGCACTTATTGATGCTTTCGGTATTCTGGGAACAGAAAGAGCGCCGTTCACTATATATAAATATATCGGACTTGCCATGATGATAGGCGGTGTATTGCTCTTTAAATTAAAGCATTAATATTGACATTTACCTTTATAAAAGTGTATAATATTTCCTGGTGATATTATGAGAATTGTTATACAAAGAGTAACTGAAGCCTCCGTTTCGGTAGATAATAAAATATGCGGACAAATCGGCAAAGGTTTTCTTGTTCTTCTTGGAGTGGCAGACAGCGACGATAAAGCTATCTGTGAAAAGCTTGCAGAAAAAATCTCAAAGCTTCGTATTTTTGAGGATGAGAACGGAAAAACAAATCTTTCTATAACCGATGTAGGCGGAGAAATGCTGATTATCTCGCAGTTTACTCTTTATGCAGATTGCAAAAAGGGCAACCGTCCAAGCTTTATAAACGCAGGTAAGCCTGATAAGGCAACCGAACTGTATGAATATTTTTCTTCCCTTATAAGAGAGAAGAACATTCCCGTTGCCAACGGCATTTTCGGCGCGGATATGAAAGTAAAGCTCTTAAACGACGGACCTTTTACCATTGTACTCGATTCAGACTGTTTATAAAGGAGAAATATTATGGAACTAAAAAAAGAATGGGCATCCTTAAAAAACGGAAGTGATATAAGAGGTATTGCTTCGGAAGGAATTGAAGGGCTTCACATTAACTTAACAGATGAAGTTGTAGCAAGGATTGCATGCGGATTTATAGCTTTCGTATCTGAAAAGCTCAACAAAAAATGCGAAGATTTAAAAATCGCTATAGGTCACGACAGCCGTATCTCTGCAAAAAGACTTAAAAAGCAGTGCATTTCATCATTTACCGCTATGGGTGCAGAAGTACTTGACTGTTCTCTTGCAACTACCCCCGCAATGTTTATGATTACCGTTGACGAAAACTACAAAGCGGATGCTTCGGTTATGCTTACCGCAAGCCATCTTCCCTTCAACAGAAACGGACTTAAATTCTTTGCAGCTGACGGCGGTTTTGAGGGAAAAGATATTACAAGAATTTTAGAGCTTGCACAGGAAAATAATTTTGAACTTGATAAAAACGGAAAAATCACTGAGGTTGATTATCTTTCCTGCTATGCAAAGCATATTTCGGATATAATCAAAAAAGGCACAGGTCTTGAAAAACCATTTGAGGGAATGAAAATTGCGGTAGACGCAGGAAACGGCTCGGGCGGTTTCTATGCCGACAAGGTGCTTGCACCTCTCGGTGCAGATACTTCGGGAAGCAGATTTCTCGACCCCGACGGCAACTTCCCCAATCACATTCCCAATCCTGAAGATTCTTCCGCAATGGAGGCAATAAGCGAAGCTGTTGTAACATCCGGCTCCGACCTTGGTCTTATATTCGATACCGATGTTGACAGAGCGGCAATTGTAGACGATGCAGGAAAAAGCATAAACAAAAACCGTCTTATCGCTCTTATTGCTGCAGTATTAATGGAGGAGAAAAAAGGAACGGTTGTTACCGACTCTGTTACTTCCTCGGGACTTAAAACATTTATCGAAAGCCTCGGCGGTGTTCATCACAGATTTAAAAGAGGCTATAAAAATGTTATAAACGAAGCAAAAAGAATTTTCGAAGAGGGTGGATACGCTCCCCTTGCAATTGAAACAAGCGGACATGCTGCACTTTCCGAAAACTATTTCCTTGATGACGGTGCTTATCTTGTAACAAGACTTCTTATAAAAGCAGTAAATATGAAAAAAGAGGGCAAAAAATTAACCTCTCTTATAGACTCCCTTAAAGACCCGAAAATAACTAAAGGATTCCGTATGGATATAAAGACAGAGTCCTTTAAAGAATACGGACAGACAATACTTGATAGCCTCAAAGAAAAAGCAGAAAACACAGCGGGTATGAGCCTCGAGCTACCAAACTTTGAGGGTGTGAGAGTAAATGCAGGTGACGGATGGTTCCTTTTAAGATTATCTCTTCACGAACCCCTTATGCCTCTTGATATTCAGTGCGAATCGGAAGATACATATAATATGATTATAAACTTCCTTAAAGATTTTCTTAAAGATTACACCGAATTGGACATCAGCAAGCTTAACTAAAAATTGCGCCTTGTGCAGATTAATGCACAAGGCGCAATTTTTATGATTTTCATGAGGTCTTATTTTATTTTTTCATTAAGATATTGAAGTGATTTTTCAACCATTTCATCTCCAAGTTCTTTGTTTGCCTCACGCGCGCTTTCGGTAAACCAGTGTTTAATATCGTCTATACGCTCTAATTTTACTGCATCGGGATAAAGCGACATAAGTATTGAACACTCGAATTTACCTGCATGGTCATAGCCTGTTGCATTCTGAACTTCGGTACTCATTGTTGGAATAACCTTAATCCAGGAGAATGGATCATCTCCGCCGCCCAAGTTTTCGTAATAGGTGGCATAGTTTTCAGATCCCCACCAGCCCTGACCTTGTGTTTTTTCAAGATACCGCATTGTAGCACGCTTTGCCGCTTTCATATACGAAAGAGTCATAGGCATTAAATTTTCCTGTTCAAACTGATGGTGAATAACAACATATATGTTTCTGTGACCTGCTGACAGCATATTCATAAATATCTGGTATAAATATGCTTCAAAAACATCTTCCTCAATATGTACTGTGCCACTTGTTTCGTCTGCTACAGCATAGCTTGAAGGACTGTAATAGATTGTTGGAGCAATCATTATTTCCTTTGTTTCGGAAAGCTTTTTGATAAGTCCTTCTGCTATTAAAGTATCGCATCCGTAGGAACAATGAGGACCATGATATTCAACTGTACCTCCGCACATAACTACAGGAATTCTGTTTTCTTGAACATATTTGATTTCTCTTGGAAAACTCATATTAAGTTCCATAGCCGTTCCTCCTTATTCACCATAACCAAGTGTTGTATAATACGCAAGATTAACCTGACGGTTATCAAGTCTGCCATATTGAAGAACTATAGGAGTATTGCTTTCTATCTTCATTGCATACTGAGTTTCATAAGGCACGGAAAAACCGCACATATCATCTATGTTGTTCATTCTGAAACATCTTACACGATTTGCGCCTACCGTCCATTTAATATTATCATAACTGTCTTTATCTGTAAAATAAATTTTTACTTTTATTTCGGCATCAACATCAGAATCATTTACAATAATTACCGATTCATGCCCTTTTAATACCCCTTCTCCCTCATAAGGAAGCTCACAATCGGGGATAATCCAAATCTTTTTTCCTACTGACATATTTATTCTCCCTTAAAAATCTAATTCGATAAGACCTTTTTTAAGATAATCTGTCATTGAAGCACAGCCGTTTTCTGTTACAGCAATACCTTTTTCCCAACGAACGCCAAAGCCATCGCCCGAAATAAAGGTATCAACCTGGAATGTCATATTAGGCTCTAATAAATAATCAGAAATTGTTTCCATCCAGGGAGCTTCAACCTCGCTCATCCCTGTACCGTGACAGGGACCATATACGAAATTATCTTTCATTCCGTTATCAACATACAAATTATAGAATCCTTTTGCGATATCAGATGCCATAACCCCTGCTTTAATCTGTTCTTCTGTCCACTCATGAGCTTTAAGACAGAAATCAACAATTTCTCTTCTTCTGCCTTCAAGTTTACCCATTACAACAGGAAGTCCGATTGCGGGAGAATATCCGTCGATTTTAGCTGAAAGATTAAGCTGAACAATATCGCCCTTATTTATTGTTCTGTATGTAGAACGGCTGATTGCATGGCTTGTAGACTTTTCACTGAACACATACATGGGAAGACCTTCGTATTCCGCACCCTCTTCATATATAACTTTCTGTGCAATTCCAACCATCTGAAGTTCAGTAACACCGGGTTTTAAGTTACGGATAACTTCATCTGTTGCAATTTCTATAATACGGAAACCTTCTTTTATACAAGCAAGCTCGTTAACACTCTTTATTTTACGAAGTGACACCATAATATCACTTGAATTTATAATTTCTGCTTTGGGGAAACTGTCACGAAGTCCGTTGAAAATAGGAAGAGTGCATTCAACATAACTTCCAAGTCCGATTTTTATATTTTCTCCTGTTACACCGATTGCTTTAAACACATCAGAAAAAGTATCAGCTTTAAGTTCAGGATATGCCGGGTCTGCTGATTCTCTGAATTCTTTAAGAACAAAAATTTTATCTATTTTTGAAAAGTCACGCGCAAAAATTGCAGATTCGGGACCTACCATCAAAGCCGCTTCGCCACTTGCAGATATAGCTACACCTGCGCGTTCAAAAAGTGGCCAGAAGCCTGAAAAGTATCTTGCGTTCGCGTAGTCTGATTCTGTGGAACAAACCACCATAACATCCAGACCGCTCTCTCTTACCAATTTAGCTGCTTTAGCTATTCTTTCCTTATACTCATAATCGGGAATACAAATTCTTGACATATTAAACACTCCTTATTTTTTTATTTTTATTATATAAAATAAGTTGCGTTTTGTATTTACACAATATTTTCTTATTTTTGCACAAAAGTAAATTTATTGACAAATGTTTCAACAAGTGATACACTTTTTATGAGGTGGATTTATGGACTTTAAATTACAAAAATTCAAAATTCAGATAAATGTTTCCAGAATTGCAAATATTCATTATTTTGAATTTACAAACGAATACCATACAGAGCAGGACTCTCATAATTTCTGTGAGCTTATTTATGTTGACAAGGGAAATTTATCTGTCCGTGCCGACAATTTCCAAGGAGAATTATCTGTAAATCAGCTTATCATTCACCGACCTGACGAGTTGCACTGGCTTTCCACATCGGATGTTGTTGCACCGAATGTTATAATTATAGGCTTTGAATGTGAGAGCGATGCACTTATACAATTCTCAAAATCCCCTGTCACTCTGCTTCCTGAACATATAAAGGCACTCGCCAGGATAATGGCGGAGGGAATGAACATATATGAGCCGCCCTATGATATTCCAAACACTACATATATGAAAAAGCGCCGTGATTATCCTTTTGGTGCTGATCAGATGATTAAAATCGGACTTGAAAGCTTTTTAATAAGTCTAGTTCGTGACTTCTCAGAAAACAAAAAATCAACCGAGCCTTCAGGAAATGTATCTTTAAGTAACATTCAGGCAATTTATCAGTATATAACAGAAAACTACAATACCAAAATCACTCTGGACAATCTGTGCTTTTTATTTGGCACAAACAAAACAACTTTATGCAAAAGCTTCCGTCAGGAATACAGCACAACTATACTTGGCTACATAACCTCCTTAAGAATCCGTGAGGCAAAATCACTTTTAAGAAAAAATCAATTAAGCTCTACTCAGATTGCGGAAAGCTTAGGCTATGAATCAGTTCACTATTTCTGCCGTCAATTTAAAAAAGCGACAGGTCAGTCGCCTACTGAATATGTAAAGACTATACGTTCCAAATTAAACATATAGGACCTGTTAAACTCAAACTGAGTTTTAACAGGTCCCTTTAATGTTATTCTTTTATCGCAGCCTGCGCAGCGGCAAGTCTTGCTATTGGTACTCTGAACGGTGAACAGGAAACATAGGTTAAACCGAGTTTATGGCAGAACTCAACAGATTGAGGATCTCCACCATGTTCTCCGCAGATACCGATATGAAGCTCAGGACGAACTTGTTTACCAAGCTTAACAGCCATATCCATAAGCTTACCTACACCGGTCTGGTCAAGCTTTGCAAACGGATCGTTTTCAAAGATTTTAGTTGTATAGTAAGCATCAAGGAATTTGCCAGCATCGTCTCTTGAGAAGCCGTATGTCATCTGTGTTAAATCGTTTGTTCCGAAGCAGAAGAATTCAGCTTCTTTTGCAATATCGTCTGCAGTTAAGCAGGCTCTCGGAATTTCTATCATTGTGCCAACTTCATATTTCAAATCTGAACCGGCATTTTTGATTTCCTCATCCGCAACCTTTATAACAATCTCTTTAACATATTTTAACTCTTTAATATCTCCTACAAGAGGAATCATAATTTCGGGAACTATATTCCAGTCTTTATGATTGTTTTTAACATTGATAGCCGCTCTTATAACCGCTCTTGTCTGCATTGCAGCAATTTCGGGATATGTTACTGAAAGACGGCATCCTCTGTGTCCCATCATGGGGTTAAATTCGTGGAGTGAAGAAATAATAGCTTTAATATCTTCAACCGATTTATTCTGTGCTTTTGCAAGTGCCTCTATATCTGCTTCCTCAGTGGGAACAAACTCGTGAAGAGGCGGGTCTAAAAATCTTATTGTTACGGGATTTCCCTCTAATGCTTCGTAAAGCTTTTCAAAATCGTTCTGCTGAATTGGAAGTATTTTATTAAGAGCCGCTTCTCTTTCTTCAAGAGTATCTGAACAAATCATTTCTCTGAAAGCCGCAATTCTGTCTGCTTCAAAGAACATATGCTCTGTACGGCAGAGACCTATACCCTCTGCGCCAAGCTCTCTTGCTTTTTTTGCATCTTCGGGAGTATCTGCATTTGTTCTTACTTTAAGTGAACGGAATTCGTCTGCCCAAGCCATAATTCTTCCAAATTCGCCTGCTATTTCAGCATCAACAGTGGGGATTATTCCGTCATATATATTACCGGTTGAACCGTCTATTGAAATTGAGTCTCCCTCTGTGAATGTTTTGCCTCCGAGAGTGAATTTCTTGTTTTCTTCATCCATATTTATTTCGCCGCATCCCGATACACAACATGTACCCATTCCACGCGCTACAACAGCCGCATGAGATGTCATACCACCGCGAACGGTAAGTATACCCTGTGCCGCTTTCATACCTGTTATATCCTCGGGAGAGGTTTCAAGACGAACAAGAATAACCTTTTCGCCTTTTTCGTTCCATTTTTCTGCATCTTCTGCTGTAAACACAATTTTACCGCATGCCGCACCGGGAGAAGCGCCAAGCCCTTTACCCATAGGAGTTGATGCTTTAAGTGCTTTAACATCAAACTGCGGATGAAGAAGAGTATCGAGATTTCTCGGGTCTATCATAGCAACCGCTTTTTTCTTATCTATCATGCCCTCGTCAACGAGATCACAGGCAATCTTTAAAGCCGCTTTTGCGGTTCTTTTTCCGTTACGGGTCTGGAGCATATAGAGTTTTGTATTTTCAATTGTGAACTCCATATCCTGCATATCTCTGTAGTGGTCTTCTAAAATTGCACAAACCTTATTGAAATGTTCAAAAGCTTCGGGGAATTTTTCTGCCATCTGTGCTATAGGCATAGGAGTACGAACGCCTGCTACAACATCTTCGCCCTGTGCATTAACAAGAAATTCACCCATAAGTCCTTTTTCACCTGTTGCGGGGTCACGCGTAAAGGCAACACCTGTACCACAGTCGTCGCCCATATTACCGAACGCCATCATCTGAACATTAACTGCAGTTCCCCATGAATATGGAATATCGTTATCACGGCGGTATACATTAGCACGGGGATTATCCCATGAACGGAATACCGCTTTGACAGCACCCATAAGCTGTTCTTTCGGATCTTTTGGAAATTCGTTTCCGATTTTTGCTTTATATTCTTCTTTAAACTGAATTGCAAGTTCTTTCAAGTCTTCTGCTGAAAGGTCAACATCCTGTGTTACACCTTTTTTATTTTTCATTTCGTCGATTAATTCTTCAAAGTATTTCTTTCCAACTTCCATAACTACATCGGAATACATCTGAATAAATCTTCTGTAGCAGTCCCATGCCCAACGGGGATTTCCTGATTTTAAGGCAATAGCCTCAACAACATCTTCATTAAGACCTAAATTCAAAATAGTATCCATCATACCCGGCATAGATGCTCTTGCGCCTGAACGAACAGACACGAGTAAGGGATTTTCCTTATCCCCGAATTTTTTACCTGTAATTTCTTCGAGCTTAATTATGTTATCCATAATTTCTTTCTCGATATCTTTGTTTATGGCTTTTCCATCTTCATAATACTGAGTACAAGCCTCGGTTGATACAGTAAATCCCTGTGGAACAGGCATTCCAAGCTTAGTCATTTCTGCTAAGTTAGCTCCTTTTCCACCTAAAAGTTCACGCATCGAACCGTCACCTTCCGAAAAAAGGTAAACAAATTTTTTAGCCATATTTTTTCCTCCTGTATATTTCTTCCTGTCTATTTTAACACAGCTTTTTCCGATTTGCAAAGAAATGCATTAATTTAATAATTAAAATAAGTTGCTATTGAAATTTTTTGCTATTTGTTGTAAAATACCTTATATATTATGATGTATTATGGGAGGTATATTATGCTTAAGATCGGACTATTGGGAGCCGGCTTTATGGGAATGACTCACGCAGAGGTATATAAACTACTCTCTTTTGGCGAAAATGTTAAAATCTGCGGTGTTTACGATACAGACAGAAAAAAAGCTGAAAAAGCGGCGCGTCTTTCATTCGCAAAGGTTTTCGACAGTGCTGATGAGCTTATTAATTCTGACGAAATAGATGCAATTGATATATGTCTTCCAACATATCTTCATTTTGAATATGCGAAAAAAGTAATAGAAGCAGGAAAACACCTTTTTATAGAAAAGCCTGTTGTTTTAAAGCCGCAAGAGGCCGACGAGCTCATTGAACTCAAAAGCCGTTATAACAAAGAAGTAATGGTCGGCCAATGCTTAAGGTTATGGGATGAATATGTTATACTAAAAGAAATTTTCGATTCCAAAAGATATGGCAAATTAAAACACCTTACTATGAAAAGATTATCACAGATGCCCGACTGGGGCTTTGAGAACTGGTATCTTGATTACAACAAAAGCGGCGGTGTTCTTCTGGATTTGCATATCCACGATGTTGATTTTATGAGATATCTTCTAGGCGAGCCAGAATCCTTAATGCTTTCGGGCGATTATAACCATGTTTATACAATTTTCAAATACCAAGGTCTTGATGTTCAGATTGAAAGCGGTTGGGATTTCCCGAAAAGCTTCCCTGTTGAAGTTGGATATCGTGCAGACTTTGAAGATGCAGTTGTTTCCTATAATGGAAAGGATGTTGTTATATACGAAAACAGCGGAAGTCATTTTACGGTTGAGGATAAAGCTGTTAATCCCAACGACCATCTTTTAATGAAAGCAAAACAATACCAAGGATATTATAATGAGCTTAAGTATTTCTGCGAATGTATTTTAAACAACAAGGAAATTGAAATCAATACTCTCACAGAGGGTGCAAAAACAGTTGAATTAATCTATAAGGAGATATCCAATGTATAATCTTGCAGTCATCGGATGCGGCTATATGGGACAGGCTCATCTCGAAGAAATATATCTTAACGAAAACATC
Organism: Clostridia bacterium; assembly: GCA_045654825.1. Lineage (GTDB taxonomy): Bacteria > Bacillota > Clostridia > UMGS1840 > HGM11507 > JAZQFU01. The sequence continues at coordinate 10,818 of JAZOOC010000291.1, forward strand.
TGCATAAAAGGCGTATGCGATTTAAACTTAAAAACAGCAGAATATACTGCAAAGCAATTCAATGCGCAAAGCTTTTCTGCCGATGCCGATGAATATATAAAAGACCCCGATATTGATATTGTAATAATAGCTACATATCCTTCCTCCCATCTTTCGCTCGTTAAAAAATGTCTTGAACACAAAAAACATATAATTTGCGAAAAACCTATAACAACCAGTTATGAGGATGGACTTTTATTTGCAAAGCTTTTAAAAGAGCATCCCGAATCAAAGGTTCTTGTGGGACATATTTTAAGACATAACGAAACCTATAATATAGTTGCAGATATGATAAAAAACGGAGAAATAGGCTCTCCGATAGTTATGAGAATGGTGCAGAATCACCGTACGATTAACTGGAAAAAAGACTATAAGCTTATCTGCGAAACCTCCCCTATTATCGACTGCGGAGTTCATTATGTTGATGTTATGCGTTGGTTTACGGGCGCTGAGGTAAAAAGCATAAGTGCTGTTGGAACTGCAACAGTTCCCGATTTACCCGAAGGCAAATATAATCACGGTCTTTTAAGTGTTATGATGACCGACGGCTCAATGGGTTATTATGAGGTTGGCTGGAGCCATTCCACTGCAGGTGATAACACAAAAGAGTTTATAGGTCCTCTCGGCAGGATAAAAATAATATATCAGAAAGACCGTTCAACTCATAATGACAGTGGAAATCTGATTGAATTTTATTCATATAAAGAAAATTGCACTAAGTCAATCAATGTTCCCTACAACGAAAAGCCGACGGGAATTCAGCTTAATCATCTCATTGAAATGATTGAAAAAGATACACCTTCAATTCCGTCAATTGATGATGTTTTGGAAAGCTTTCGTGTTGTTTGTGAAGCTGATAGATTAATAAGACAAAACTTATAGCAGATTTTGGAATGTAAAAAGCTTGTGCTCTTTACATTCCTTTTTTTACTCTCTCTTTCTCTTCTGTTCTTCTCGGCACAGCCGGCATCCTGCTTTCCTCATTTTCCACCTGCTTCGGTCCGTAATCATAAACATCGTGATATGAAGCAAATTCTTCATCTGTTAAAGGAATTTGTTTAATAAGTCCGGTGCATTCCCCAACCGATGCAGCATTGGTTATATCAAATTTTTCATCTTCTTCATAGGGTTTATTTATTTTATCCATATAATTTCTCCTTTCTTCTATATTATTAACAATTGCTTTTTTAAAATACCAATTGAGTTTTTTTAAAATTTATGTTAAAGTATTCTTATAAAAGAAGTAAAGGATAAAAACATGAGATTTGAAAGAACAGAAAATTTAATTGGAAAAGAAAATGTTGAAAAATTAAAAAAATCGCGTGTAGCAGTATTTGGTATCGGCGGTGTTGGCGGTGCGGTATGCGAAGCTCTTATAAGAGGCGGTATAGGTGAGATTGATATTATAGATAACGATATTGTTTCAATATCGAATATCAACCGTCAGGCTGTTGCCTTTGAAAGCACAATAGGAATGAAAAAAACAGAGGCTATGAAAAAAATATTATCAGATATTAATCCCGATGCCCGAATTAATACCTTCTCTTTGTATTACAATAAAGACACTGAAAATGAAATTGACTTTTCCTCTTATGATTATATAGTAGATGCTATAGATACGGTAACCTCAAAGCTTATTATAATAGAAAATGCAAAAAAAGCAGATATTCCCGTAATAAGCTCTATGGGAACAGGAAACAAGCTCGACCCCACTCTTTTTGAAATAGCAGATATTTCAAAAACAAGCGTATGTCCTCTCGCAAAAGTTATGAGAAAAGAGTTGAAAGAAAGAAATATAAAAAATGTAAAAGTTCTTTTTTCTAAAGAATTACCAACAAAGCCAAAAACCGATGGAGAAAAAAGAACTCCCGCAAGCATATCATTTGTTCCGCCTGTAGCGGGAATGATAATTGCGGGAGAGGTTATAAAAGATATAATAAATACTAAAAAGGATATTTAAAAGTATTATACTTTTAAATATCCTTTAATTCTTTAACGTCTCTGTTATTATTTTGTCATAAAAAGTATTCCCAATGTATCCGGCCCGCAATGGCAGGAAATTGTACAACTCGCCTGAGTATAATAAACATTATCGAACTTAACAATCTTATCAACTGCTTCGCGGACTGCTTCAATATAGCTTTCATCAACATCGGTATAGGTTATGAAAATTTTCTCGGTGTCAATATTATCGTAAGAAGAAAGCTTATCTTCTACATATTTTACTAAAGTAGCTTTTAAATCGCCTCTGTATTTCTTCCCTACCGCCATAGAGCCGTCATTGTTATTTACTTCAATACAGGGTTTTAATTTTAAAAGATTTGCACCCAAAGCGGTTAATGCCGAACATCTTCCGCCTGCATGGAGAAAATCGAGCTTATTTATTATAAAGCTTGAATGAATTCTCTTTTTGATAACATCAAGCTCTTTTGCGATTTCTTCCGCTTCCATTCCCTTTTCTATAAGCTTTGCGGCTTCCAAAACAAGATGCCCCACGCCTGTTGAAAGGTTACAGGAATCTATTGCATAAACATTTTCAAACTCTGCTGCAGCAAGACGGCAGCTGTTATATGAAGTTGAAAGCGCACCGCCAAGACAAATATGAATTATGGCATCGCCCTCTTTTAAAAGCTTTTCAAAATGGTCGGTATAATCCGCGATATTTATTGCCGCAGTTTTGGGAAGAACTCCTCTTTCTTTATATGCTTTAAAAATATCTCCGGGTTTAATATCGATATTATCGAGATATTCTTTATCTTCTAAAGTTATATGATAAGGAACAAACTCAATATTATACTTTTCTTTTAATTCTACACCTAAATCACAGGTACTGTCTGTGCTTAATATTATTCTTTTACTCATAATCGGTCTCCTTTAAGAAACTTTGATATTATTATACTATC
>JAZOOC010000292.1:0-1782 GCA_045654825.1 Clostridia bacterium
TTCAGAAATGAAGTCTGCGGGGAACTGTGATTCAAAGAGTTCTTTATTCTCGAAGGGATAATGATGCTGAGCAAAGGGCATTGCGCCTGAGTCAAACCAGCAGTCGATAACTTCGGGAACTCTTGTCATCTGCTTACCGCATTTTTCACATTTTATTGTTACCGCATCAATAAACGGTCTGTGAAGCTCGATATCATCAGGACAATTGGAGGATAATTCCTTTAATTCTGCGATAGAGCCGATGGAATGCATATGTCCGCATTCACACTGCCAGATATTTAAAGGAGTACCCCAGTATCTGTTACGGCTTACGCCCCAGTCCTGAACATTTTTGAGCCAGTCACCAAATCTTCCCTTACCTATTGTTTCGGGAATCCAGTTGATTTTATCGTTATTTTTAATAAGGTCGTCGCGAACTGCGGTCATTTTGATAAACCAGGATTCTCTTGCATAGTAGATAAGCGGAGTATCACATCTCCAGCAGAAAGGATAGCTGTGTTCAAAGGGAAGTGCTTTGAAGAGAAGTCCTTTTTCGGCGAGTGCCTTGAATACTTCTTTATCTGCATCCTTACAGAACATTCCTGCCCAGGGAGTTTCTTTTGTCATTTCGCCTTTTGCATCAACTAACTGAACAAAAGGAAGGTCGTATTTTCTTCCGACTCTGCCGTCGTCTTCACCGAATGCGGGAGCAATATGAACTATTCCCGTACCGTCGGTTAATGTAACATAATCGTCGCAAACAACATAGTAACCCTTTTTATCAGGAGTTACAAAATCGAACAAAGGCTCATATTCCATATATTCGAGGTCTTTACCCGAATAGGTTTCAAGAGTTTCATAATCTCCTTCGATAACCGAGGGGATAAGAGCTTCTGCTAAAATATATATTTCATCGTTGTTTTTAATTTTAACATATGTTTCGTTTGCATTTACACAAAGTGCAACATTAGAGGGTAAAGTCCAGGGAGTAGTTGTCCATGCGAGAAAATATTCGCCCTCTTTTCCCTTAACCTTGAATTTTGCAATAGCTGATTTTTCTTTAACATCTTTATATCCCTGCGCAACCTCGTGGCTGGACAAAGGAGTTCCGCATCTGGGGCAATATGGAACAATTTTAAAGCCTTTGTATAAAAGACCTTTTTCCCAAATCTGTTTTAATGCCCACCATTCGGATTCTATAAAATCGTTTTCATAAGTAACATAAGGGTCGTCCATATCTGCCCAGAAACCAACTGTTCCTGAGAAATCTTCCCACATTCCCTTATACTTCCAAACGCTTTCCTTACATTCTGCAATAAAAGGCTCAAGACCATATTCCTCAACCTGTTCCTTACCGTCAAGACCGAGCTTCTTTTCAACTTCAAGCTCAACGGGAAGTCCGTGAGTATCCCAACCCGCTTTTCTTAAAACTTTGTATCCCTTCATTGTGCGGTATCTGGGAATCATATCTTTGATTACACGGGTGAGAACATGACCTATATGAGGCTTACCGTTAGCGGTAGGAGGACCGTCATAAAAGGTATAGGTTTCCCCCTCTTTTCTGTTTTCAATACTTTTTTCAAAAATATTGTTATCTTTCCAGAACTGTTCGGTTTTCTTTTCTCTTTCCGCAAAATTCATATTTGCAGATACTTTTTCATACATAATAAACACTCCTGTACTTCAATTGCATTTCATTGATAAAAAAGCTTGCCCCGACAAGACAAGCTGACCATTAATAAATTATAATATAAATTATTTAAAATGTCAAATAATTTTTTCTTGTAAACAAAAGAGAAAGAG
>JAZOOC010000293.1:0-5328 GCA_045654825.1 Clostridia bacterium
GATAGCCGCAGGTCTTGGAAATGATTATTTTTCTTTGTTTTTATCATGTTATTCCATAACATCTTTAATTTCTTCTGTTTTTGCAAAGTATGGAAAATTCGCAACAGTTTTAGGTTTTACCGCGGGAAATATAATAATATCAATTTTACTTGCCGAATCAAGATATATGGTTATATCATTTCAGGATATTGCAATAGCGGGAGCCTTTTTTATACTTACTCCCGAAAAATTCTTAGGCAGACTTAATTATTTTTTCAAATCAAGAGAAAAAGAAAACGACAATGCCAAAACAATCAAAAACATAGCTACTGTTAAATTAGACAGATTATCTTCGGCATTTCAAAAACTTTCTGATACCATTTGTGCCAACGGAGTTAAAAAGTATGAAAACGAAAGTTGTCTCACAATGTATGAATCGGTAGCAGAAAAAGTGTGTAAAAAATGCACAATGAGATTTTATTGCTGGCAAAAGGATTACAAATCGACAATCGGTGCTTTTTCTAAAATAACAGATTCGGTAAAAAACAAAGGGAATGCAACCTTAAAAGATTTCCCTTCTTATTTTACACATAAATGTTTAAAATCCTCCGAAATATTAAACGGTATTATAAATGCTTATGAAATTTTCAGGCTTAATATAATATGGCAGGAACGGATGCGGGAAAACACAAAAATATACAAAGAACAATTCAGTGAATTATCCGCAATTGTAAACCATCTTAAAAATGAAATCGATAAAAATCCTTTCTTCGATAAAAACCTGTCTTCAGAAATTTCTGCCGCACTTGAAACAAACGGTATTCTTATAAAAAATATCAATATATTAAAAGATTGCAATGATAATATTGAAATAGATATTACTCTTTATCCCTGCAACCAGATAAAAAACAAATGTTATGACTCAATCAGCGAGCATTTAACCGAGATTATAGGTGTTCCTTTTGTTAAAAGCTACGGAAAATGCTCTTTTAAAGAATGTCATCTTATATTCAAAGAAGCCGAGATTTTCTCACTTGAGTTTTCGGTAAAACAATCTGCTAAAATCAAAGATGAACAAAACGGTGATTCCTGGGCAGTAAACTCTCTTGAAAACGGAAATAAATATATTGCACTTTGCGATGGCAACGGAAGCGGAAGGGAAGCAAATACTTATTCTGAAAAAACATTAAAGCTTCTTGAAGAATTTTTGAAAACCGGCTTTTCAAAAACCTCATCTGTAAAATTAATTAATTCTTCATTTATAAATTCGGGTAATCAGGATAATTTTTCAACCATAGACCTTGGTATTATTGATTTAAAAAACGGCGAGCTTGAAATAGTTAAGAAAGGTGCAGCTCCTACATATATCAAAAGAGCCGACGGTGAATTTGATGTTATTAAATCAAACACCTTGCCTCTCGGTGTTTTTGGAGGAGAAAAAGGAAAAATCAAAAAAACTGTGCTTCTTGAAAACGATATTATAGTTATGGCATCTGACGGAATAAGTGATGCGCTTAACAAAGAAGACTGGATAATAGATGCACTTTCGGCAATCAAATCGAACGACACTGAATGCATCGCCGAAACTATTATGAAAATTGCAACTTCAGTAAAATCGGAAGACGATAAAACTGTAATTGTGAGCAAATTAAAAAGAATAAGTTAATTAAAAATGGTTAATAATACCTGTAAAACTAATTGTTATGAGGTAATATATGAATTACAGTCAGCAGAATGTATTGAAACAAGCAGAGAAAATAATAGAGAATTATTCTAAAAAAAGCAAAAAAAAGGATTTTAAGAAAAACATATCAATTATATTTGCAGTAAGTTTATTAGCAGTGATTGTTACTGCTTTTGTGATGATTAAGTGCATTGTATAATTACTAAAAGGACTGTAAAAAACTTTCGTTTTCACAGTCCTTTTAACAGAATGAATATATTCTCATCCGAATATTCTATTTCGGATGAATACATCCTTGCTATTTCGATAAGGTGTTTCTCTATATAGATATTATCCCAATAAAAAACAGAAATTATCATATATAAAGACAATACAGAAAAAATAATAATTTCATTTATAATATCATCATAAAACGCATCGGGAAGATGTCTTGTTATAAAATATACAAGAATCTGTTCAAAATGAACTTCCCAGTCAGATATAAATTCTTCCTTAACATCTGAATTTTTAATATTATTCAGTTTGTCAAACCACTTATCATCAAGCTTTTCAAGTTTAAGATATTTTTCTCTCCAGAATATAAAATCCCGGTTAAAATCAGTCCTGTCTGCAAACATAAGAAGATTATCTATTCGTTCTTTCAAGGGAATACTTCTGTCCTGACAGATATTAAGCAAATAATCTCTTAACGAGCAATATTCAATATACTCTTCAGATAATTCTTCATCTGTTAATAATTCAAATCTAACTTTCTCTTTATTTGATATTATTATTTTCCCTGCAATTTCACAACATAGACCGACTCCGATTTCACAAACACCGTCGAAAAAGTTTTTATATCTCGGATGATCATTACAGATATCGCAAAGGTAATCTTCACCCTTATTTAAAATAATCTCGCAAAGATTATTTTCATTCAAAAACGGACATCTGTCATTTTCTTTAAGTTTAAAATGAATACATTCGGTTGTTGTATCGATATTTTTTAATATCTTCTTACCAAATTCATCATTTATATCACTATACTTTCTCAATGTATCTTCATCAACATCTATTTCCCAACCGATACAACAGTTATGTTCGCAGTTAAACGGGTCACATTTAAAATCTTTATAATAGGAAGGTGTAATAATTTTCATATTATCCCCTTTTTAAAACTTGGTATTTTAATTTGTCGGATATAACTCTTGAAGAATTCGGAGAACCTTGTTACTCCGTAATAAATTCCTTTTTTCATCCCGAAGGGATATATCGCATCTTTAGATATATCGCATACATTAGTATATATCGCAAATTCCAACAGGAATTTATATCACGGAGTGCTCGTTGCGACATAGTCGCACGACGCACTCCACATGCTCCGTATTCGGAAACATATCAAAAGGATAAACATCTCCAACAGTATATAGTCCGCTGTCTGAAAAGATTTTAAGGTCTCTTGCAAGTGTTGCACAATCGCAGGAGATATAGCAGATTTTTTGCGGTTTTAACTCAAGGAGTGTATTTATAAGATTAATATCGCAGCCTTTTCTTGGCGGATCGATAACAACGGCAGTTGGTTTTTCACTGTCGCTAAAAGTCATTTCTTCTGCTTTTCCTACAAAATACTCCGCATTATCAATACCGTTTAAAGCTGCATTCTTTTTAGCAAGCTCAACAGCTTCGGGAATTATTTCCGCACCGATTATTTTTTTTACATTACTGCCTATGCAAATTCCTATTGTGCCAATTCCGCAGTATATATCATAAAGAACATCATTTTCAAAAAGTTCAAGAAGCTCCCCTGCTTTTTTATATAAATTTTCTGTCTGCTCGCGGTTTATCTGATAAAAAGACATACTTCCAATGCAAAATTCTTTATCTGATATTTTGTCTTTAAGATATTCATCGCCCCAGAGAATTTTTGTTTTATTCCCTAATATAACATTTGTTTTCTCACTATTTATATTGAGGATAACAGAAGATACACCTTTAATTTCTTTAAGGCTTTCGATAAGCTTTTCAATATGAGAAATATTTTCCTTGGTTGCAACAATACCTGTCATAATATTTCCTGTAGAAAATGCTTTCCTTATATATATGTGACGAACTATACCTTTACCTGTTTCAAAATTATAGGGTTTTATATTGTAGCTTTTCATCCATTCTGTAACTAAATTGCATATAATTACCGAATCATTATCCTGAACAACACAGCCTTTAGTATTTATAATATCGTGCGACTTTCTTCTGAAAAATCCATGAATTATATTTCCGTCTTTATCTTCACCTACGGGAATAAGAACTTTATTTCTGTAATTAAACTGAGACGACGGATGAACTTCGTGAACTTTAAGATTTAATTTGCCTATTCTTTTTATCGCTTCTTCTACTTTATTCTTTTTATATTCGAGTTGTTTTTCATAATCAATATGCAAAAGCGAACATCCGCCGCACATTTTATACGAATCACATAACGGAGTGATATGATGAGGCGATTTTTCTATATACTCCGTTATTTTACAAAAAGCAGTATTCTTTTTTATTTTTAAAATTTTCACCTTAACTAAGTCACCGATACAGGTATGCGGAACGAATAAAATATATTCGTCATTTTTACCTATTCCGTATCCTTCCGAGCTTAAAGAAACAATCTTTGTTATAACATAATCATTCTTTTGCATATTGGCATTTCTCCGATAAAAGTCAGTTTTTATACAGTTTTAACAATAGTTTCTATGATTATAACACATATATTTTATAAAATCAATCGCATAAAATTATTTAATCGTCAAATTGTATAAATAATCCCGAAAAATATTGTGAGATAATTCAATAGAAAAATCAAATCGGATGTGTTATTATATATTTATAAAATTTGATTATTATCAAAAGTTTGCCAAGGAGGATTAATTTATGGCTGGCTTAACATTAAAAAATGTTACAAAAAGATATTCCGAAGATGTATGCGCTGTTAAAGATTTCAACCTTGAAATTGAAGACAAAGAGTTTATAATTCTTGTTGGACCTTCAGGTTGCGGTAAATCTACAACATTGCGTATGATCGCAGGTCTTGAAGAAATTTCTGACGGTGAAATATACATCGGCGACAGACTCGTTAACGATGTTGCTCCCAAAGACAGAGATATAGCAATGGTTTTCCAGAGCTACGCTCTCTACCCCCATATGACTATATTCGATAATATGGCATTTTCTCTTAAATTAAGAAAAGTTCCGAAAGCTGAAATAAAGAAAAGAGTTCTCGAAGCTGCTAAAATTCTTGATATCGAACACCTTCTCGAAAGAAAACCCAAGGCTTTGTCCGGTGGTCAGAGACAGCGTGTTGCTCTCGGTCGTGCTATCGTTCGTGAACCTAAGGTATTCCTTATGGACGAACCTCTCTCCAACCTTGATGCTAAATTGAGAGTACAGATGAGAACTGAAATCTCTAAACTTCACTTAAAACTCAACACAACCTTTATCTATGTTACTCATGACCAGACAGAAGCTATGACAATGGGTACAAGAATCGTTGTTATGAAAGACGGTATCGTTCAGCAGGTTGATACACCTCAGAACCTTTACGATACACCTTGCAACCTCTTCGTTGCAGGATTTATGGGAAGCCCCCAGATGAACCTTATCGATTCTACTCTCGAAAAGAGAGACGGAGACTATTATGTTTC
>JAZOOC010000294.1:0-14357 GCA_045654825.1 Clostridia bacterium
ATCATTGTCTGGAATGTCTTTCCGAGTCCGTTAAGCGCGCTTGCCATATTGTCTTTTATAAAATATGCAACTGCAGAGCTCCCGAAAATCCAGACATATATTTCGCCTGCTTTTATTGCAACCGGATCTGTTGTATACATTTTAAGAAGAGGAATCCTTAAAGCAATAAATATTAATATCATAACAAAGCTTACAAAACAAACCGCTCTGTTCGATATTTTATATCCCTGTTTTATTCGTTCATAATTCTTATTTCCGTAATTCTGGGCAACAAATGTCATTGTTGCTTGATTGAGTCCCATTGTAACAAGAGAAAACAATCCAAAAATATTTGAACCTGCGGTATAACCCGCTATGTATGAGCTTCCGAAAACGTTTACAGCTGCCTGAACAATTGAATCTGTTATACCTACAAGCAGATAGTTAAACCCGGTCGGCAAGCTCATCCTTATAATTTTTTTAAGTATTCTTGAGCAGAAAAGGTTCTCTTTAAAGTTGAGTTTTATATTGCCTATTCCTTTTATAAACATAATAAAAATACATACTGTAGACAAATATGATGACACAACAGTAGCATAGGCAATTCCGGGTACTCCCCAATTAAAACAGATAACAAATACAACATTCAAAACCACATTAACTGCACCTGAGAAAATAAGAAAAAACATAGGCTTTCTTGTTTCTCCCACCGCACGGCTTACCGAGTAAAGACAGTTATAACACATGCTGCCCGGAACTGTTATAAAATATATTTTTACATATTTTAATGCTTCATCAAAAACATCGTCGGGAACATTCATCATATGAAGTATAGGTTCAGAAAGAAGCTGACCTGCTATAAATAAGAAAACGCCTATTCCAAAGCTGACATAAAGTGAGGTATGCAAACATTTAGACAAACTTTTTTCATCGTTTGCACCAAAAAAATGAGAGGCAACTATGCCGCTTCCCGCAGTGAATCCGAGAAACGCAAACACAAGAAGCAAAGTTACAGTCGAAGTCGCGCCGATAGACGCAAGAGCAAGATTACCAATACATTTGCCCGCAATTATCATATCAGCTATATTGAACAATCGCTGAACAACATTGCTGATTAAAATAGGCAATGCAAAAATGATAATCTTTTTTAAGACAGGTCCTTCTCTTAAGTCTACGCTTCCCGCACCTTTCATAATAACAACTCCATATTTATTTGTTTTTACGCGGTCATTATAAACCTTTAATTCTGATAAGTCAACCCTTAATTGATATTTTTATCTCAAAACATTCAAACCATTTGGGGACGTACATTTTTTGGCACTCGTCCCTATATGGCTCTATATGGCTTTTTTTCCTCCTTTATATAATAAAAAAGGCATAAAATCGTTACAATCTTACGCCTTGATATAGCTGGCTATTTATTCATTTTCTTCTTTCATACAATGCATCTTATATGATAAAGTCATTAAGGAATCACTCAAATGAACATTTACCATTGCTATATTATCGGGAACTTTTAAATCAAGGTAAGAGAAATTCCATATTCCTCTTATTCCTGAATTTATAACAATATCCAGTATTTCTTTAACTCCTGTTGCAGGCAATGCGAAAACCGCAATATCGATTTTATTATTGCTTAAATATTCTTCAAGCTCTTTTATATCGTATACGGGAATATTGTTTATTGTTTTACCGATAATATCGGAATTCATATCAAAAATAGCATTTATATTAAATCCGCGTTTTTTGAAATTGGCATAGTTGGAAATTGCTTTACCGAGATTTCCGCCGCCCAATATAACAAGCTCGTTTTCTTTATTTGTTCCGAGTATAGCGCCTATTTCCTCAAACAAATATTCAACATTATATCCGTATCCCTGCTGACCGAAGCCGCCGAAACAGTTAAGGTCCTGTCTTATCTGCGAAGCAGTTATTCCCATAATATTGCTAAGCTCTTTTGATGAAATTCGCTTAACACCCTGTTCTTTGAGGTCCTGGAGATAACGGTAATATCTCGGAAGTCTTCTTATAACCGGTTCTGAAACTTTCATAACTGCGTCCTTTCTTGATTTATAAGTTTTCCATTACATAATCGGCAAATTCTGCACAAGTTGCACCGTCTGCTCTTCCGGTTACTGTTATTTTCTTTTCTTCGAGCATACATTTATCAAGTGCTTTTTCAAGTCTTTTAGCTTTATCCTGATAGCCGATATGTTCAAGAAGCATTACCGCTGCACGAAGCATACTACAAGGATCTGCATAAATATCTCTGCCCTCTTTAACCATTCTTGGCGCAGAGCCGTGGATTGCTTCAAACATAGAATATCTTTTTCCCAAATTTGCACTTCCTGCAGTTCCTACACCGCCCTGAAATTCTGCAGCTTCGTCTGTTATAATATCTCCGTAGAGATTGGGAAGAACAACAACTTCAAACTGATTTCTTCTCTTTTTATCAACCAGTTTTGCTGTCATAATATCAATATACCAGTCATCTGTCTGGATTTCAGGATATTCTTTTGCTATATCATAGCAGATTTTTAAGAATTTACCGTCTGTTGTTTTTATAACATTTGCTTTTGTTACTATTGTAACTCGTTTTTTGCCATTCTTTCTTGCGTATTCAAATGCCGCTCTCGCAATTCTTTCTGTACCCTCCTGGGTTGTTACACAGAAGTCAACTGCAAGGTCGTCGTTAACATGAACACCTTTTGAACCAACTGCATATGAGCCCTCTGTATTTTCTCTGAAAAATGTCCAGTCTATACCCTCTTCTTTAACTTTAACAGGTCTTACATTTGCAAAGAGGTCGAGTTCTTTTCTCATAGCAACATTTGCACTTTCAACATTGGGCCAGGGGTCTCCTGCTCTTGGTGTGGTTGTAGGCCCTTTTAAAATAACATGACATTTTTTAAGCTCGGCAAGTGCTGACGGAGGAATTGCAGTTGATAACTCAGCTCTTTTTTCAATTGTAAGGTCGTCTATAACATTGAATTTAACTTTACCTGTTGAAACCTCGTCTTTTAAAAGGAACTCAAGAACTCTCTGTGCTTCTCCTGTAATACGGGGACCGATACCGTCGCCGCCGCACACTCCTATTATTATTGTATCAAGCTTTGAATAATCGAGAAATTCTTTCTCTGCTTTCATTTTTTCAACTCGTGCGAGCTGTTCTTCTAAAACGGCTCTGAATTTTTCTACTGCTGCATTTACTTCAGTATTCATTTTAAAACATCCTTTCATCTGTTATATTGATATATGGAACTGCATTTAAATTAAGCTCCATTTCATTTTTCATTCCTTTAATATATCTGTAATAGCCCATAGAAGCTATCATTGCTCCATTATCTGTACAAAGCACAGGCTCGGGGAAATAGATTTCTTTATCCTTTGCTTTTTCTTTAAACAAAGCTCTTAAGTGTGTATTGCATGCAACTCCGCCCGCAAGCACTATTTTATTATGAAATCTGTTGTTTGCCGCTTTTATGGTGTTTCTTACAAGTATTCCCGTTACCGCTTCGGTAAATGATGCCGCTATATCCGCCTTGGTTATAACATCAACATTCTGTTTAACGCCATTTCCTATGTATGCGGTTTTGGTAAGTGGTTCATCAAATGCCGCATCTTTAACATTTACTCCTGACTGCTCAATTCTGTGGATATAATTGATAACTGCGGTTTTTACTCCGCTGAAAGAAAAATCAAGCGAGCCATCTTCAAAAATAACCTTTGGAAAGCTTATGGCATTTTTATTTCCCTCATAGCTTAATTTATCTATTTTAGCTCCGCCGGGGTACGGAAGATTGAGCACTCGTCCGACCTTATCGAAAACCTCGCCTGCCGCATCGTCCCTCGTTCTTCCTATAATTTCAAAACTGTCGTAATCGGTAACTTCGACAATATGACTGTGTCCGCCCGAAACTATAAGGCACAAAAAGGGAGGTTCAAGCTCTTTGAAAGTAAGATAATTTGCCGCAATATGTCCCTTTATGTGATGCACAGGAATAAGCGGTTTATTAAGACTGTAAGAAAGACCTTTTGCATAAGAAACTCCGCAGATAAGCGCCCCTACAAGACCGGGACCGTAGGTTACGGCGATTCCGTCTATATCGTCATAGGTCATCTCAGCATCCGAAAGAGCCTTTTTAACCACTGTGCTTATTTTTTCAATATGCATTCTTGATGCAATTTCGGGAACAACTCCGCCATAGAGTGTGTGTAAATCTATCTGAGAATATATTACATTTGAACGGATTATCCTGCCGTCTGTTACTACTGCTGCAGAAGTTTCATCGCAGGATGTTTCAATTCCCAGTATATTCAAGGTTATCCCTCCGTAAAAGCAAGGCATCTTCCTTGCCGTTATAATAGTTTTTTCTTAATCCGACCTCATAAAAGCCGTATTTTTTATATAAAGCGATTGCCGCTTTATTGGAAACTCTGACTTCAAGATTAAGGGCATTAAGACCGTTTTCTTCCATATATGAAATAAGCTTTTTAAGAAGCATACCGCCATAGCCCTTACGCCTTTTAGCTTTAAGTATTCCTATATTCGTTATATCGCCCTCATCTATAATATGCCACATTCCGCCATAGCCTGCAACCTCACCGTCCTCTTTAAGAACAAAATATACTGCATTGGGATTGTCTGTCTGTTCCTTTAAAGACTGTCTGCTCCAGGGTATTTCAAAACATTCATTTTCAACACGGCATACGCCGTCAAGATGAGAGAGATTAAATTTTTCTATTTCAATCATTTTCTGTAATTCTTCCGATTTCAGTTAATATTTCTCTTAGGGTATCTTCATATACATCGAAGCTTCCCATATATGGGTCTTTGATATCCCCCGAAAGTTTAAGGGTAAATACCTTTTTAGAAAGCTCGGGCATAACAGATAAAATCGCTTCCCTGTGATCGTTTGTCATAGTATAGATAATGCTTGCCTCTTCGGCTTCTCTTCGCGTTAGAGGCGCGGACTGAAAATCTTTTGTATCTATTCCATAGCTTTCAAGAATTCTTTCAGAGTTATAGCTCATTTTCGACGGCTCTGCTACAGAAAGTCCTCTTGACTTAACCGATAATCCGGGAAGGGCGGTTTTCATAAGGTATTCCGCCATTGGACTTCTACAAGTATTACCCGTACATACAAATATAATATTATTCAAATCTATAATATTTCCGCCTGCGGATTTTTTCACTCTGTTCATATAGGATATTCCTATACCCTCTTCAGAAACTGCGGTAAGATAAATCTTTTTAACACCTTTTTTATCGGCTTTTCTTAACTCCTCGAAAATTACCGATGCCGCTTTATCCGGCTCTTTTATCGATGAAAGCACTACCGAATTTTGAAGTTTTAAGAGCTCTTTTTGTTCTGAAAAGCAAAACACCGCTTCCTGAGGCTTTATATTTCTTAATATGTAATCCTGGCATATTCCTAAGTTTCCCTTCAAAAGAACAACAGGACAAGATGGGCTGTAATGCTTATATTTCATACCCGGTGATGCGGGCTTTGAAATCTCCTGTTCTGATTTAAGCACAGACGGATGATAGCAGACTTCAAAACCTTCCCGCTCGAAATCTTCCTTTGTTATTCCGCCCGGACGGAGTATAACGGGTATATCTTTGGTAATATCTATAACCGTTGATTCTATCCCTACCCTTGAGCTTCCGCCGTCTATGATATAAGGAATCTTCCCGTTGAAATCGTCATAAACAAACTGAGCTGAAGTAGCGCTTACTGTTCCCGATATATTTGCACTCGGTGCAGAAATGGGACAGCCCGCAATTCTTATAAGCTCTCTTGTTATATCCATATCGGGCATTCTTATTGCGATTGTATCAAGACCTGCCGAAACAATATCAGGAATGTCAGGATTTTTCTTAACAATCATACTGAGTGGCCCCGGCCAGAAAATTTCTGCCATTTTATAAAACACGGGAGGAATTTCTCTTCCCGCTTTTTCAACATCCGAAATATCTGCTATATGAACTATAAGCGGATTGTCCGAGGGTCTGCCCTTTACTTCAAATATTTTCTTTACAGCCAAAGAATTAAAAACATTTGCGCCGAGTCCGTAAACAGTTTCGGTGGGAATTGCTACAACCTCGCCGTTTTTCAACCCTTCTGCCGCTTTTTTTATATTCTCTTTATCATCTTTTGGGATTATAATCGTTTTCGTATTAAATCACTCCTGGGAATGTTTTAATTTTTCTGCCTGATCTGCAGTTATAAGAGCATCTATAAATTCATCAAGATTACCGTTTAATACACCCTCAAGGTGATTTAAGGTAAGCTTTATTCTGTGGTCTGAAACACGGCTCTGAGGATAGTTGTAAGTTCTTATTCTTTCGCTTCGATCTCCGGTTCCTACCTGACTTTTTCTTTCTGCTGCTATTGAAGCTTCTGCTTCTGCCATTCTCATATCGAGAATTCTTGAACGGAGAATTTTCATAGCCTTATCTCTGTTTTTATGCTGTGAACGTTCGTCCTGACACATAACAACGATTCCTGTAGGTTTATGGGTAAGACGGATTGCCGATTCAGTTTTATTTACATGCTGACCGCCTGCGCCCGAGGAACGAAGTGTATCTGTTTCGATATCGTCGGGGTCTATATATACATCAACCTCTTCTGCTTCGGGAAGAACTGCAACAGTTACAGTTGAAGTATGAATTCTTCCGCCCGATTCGGTTTCGGGAACACGCTGTACTCTGTGTACTCCGCTTTCAAATTTAAGTCTTGAGTATGCGCCGTCGCCGTATACCATAAAGGATATTTCTTTATAGCCGCCGAGTCCTGTTTCATTTTCCGAAAGAATTTCGGTTTTCCATTTTCTTGCATCTGCATACATTGAATACATTCTGTATAAATCGCCTGCAAAGAGTGCCGCTTCTTCACCGCCCGCGCCCGCACGGATTTCAACAATAACATTCTTGTCGTCGTTGGGGTCTTTGGGAAGAAGAAGAATTTTAAGCTCTTCTTCTATTACGGGAATACTTTCTTTAGCCTCGGAAAGTTCAAGCTCGGCAAGTTCTTTTAATTCCTTATCCGGCTTTGAGGAAAGCATTTCGAGCATTTCTTCTACTGTTTCCTTAGCTTTTTTATACTCTCTGTATTTTTCAACTATGGGAGTTAAAGAGTTCTGCTCTTTCATGAGCTTTCTCCATCTCTCCTGGTCTGAAATAACTTGAGGGTCTGAAATCTGTTCATTCAGCTCCTGATATTTAGTTTCAAGAAAATCCAATTTGTTAAACATATTAACTCTCCTTATTTCCAAAGCATTTTAATTCTCTTTGGATTTAGCCTGCATAATAAGATATTCGTTTATAAACTGATCGATATCTCCGTCCATAACTGCATTAACATTACCTGTTTCGCAACTTGTTCGGTGGTCTTTAACCATACTGTATGGATGGAACACATAGGAACGAATCTGGCTTCCCCATGCAATATCCATCTGCACACCCTGAAGGTCGGAAATCTTTTCTTTGTGTTCTCTTTCCTTGATATCTATAAGCTTGGCTTTTAACATTTTCATTGCGGTATCTCTGTTTTTGAACTGTGAGCGTTCGGTTTGACAGGACACAACTACACCGGTCGGAATATGAGTAATTCGTATTGCCGATTCGGTTTTGTTGACATGCTGACCGCCTGCACCTGATGCGCGGTATGTATCAACCTTTAAATCTTCGGGGTTGATATCCACCTCAACATCATCATCTATTTCGGGAAGCACATCAAGAGATGCAAAAGAAGTATGTCTTCTGCCTGATGCATCAAATGGTGAAATTCTTACAAGACGGTGAACGCCTTTTTCGGCTTTTAAGTAGCCATAGGCATTTTCTCCGCTTATCATAACAGAAACATTTTTTATTCCCGCTTCATTTCCTGCAAGATAGTCAACTGTTTCGGTTTTGAATCCTCTTCTTTCCGCCCATCTTAAATACATACGATAAAGCATTTCAACCCAGTCCTGTGCTTCTGTTCCGCCTGCTCCTGCATTAAGAGAGATAATTGCATTGTTTTTATCATATTCTCCCGAAAGAAGTGTTTCAAGGTTTATGATTTCTATGCTTTTTTCAAGATTCTTAAGCTCATTTGTAAGCTCGCCCGCAAGAGAGGGGTCCTCCTCTTCTTCTGCAATTTCAATACTTACTTCAATATCATCACAGGCTTCAAGAAGTTTTTCAAAATTTTCAACCTTGTCTTTTGATGCTTTTAATTTCTGGAGAACTTTTGTTGAGTTTTCGCTGTCGTTCCAGAAATCAGGGTTACTGCTTTCCTCTTCAAGCTCTTTTATTTCTTCTCTGACTTTGGAAAGGTTAAGAGAAGCTTCGAGATTATTTATACTTTCTCTTGCGGACGCAAGATTAAGCTTTAATTCATCATATTCAACCATAATGTTACTCCTCACTGTCAAATCCGCAACATTTTTTATATTTTTTACCCGATCCGCAAGGACATGGGTCATTTCTTCCAACTTTTGCGGTTTTTCTTACCACAGGCTTTTTCGGCTCGTCACCCGACATTGACTCTCTTAAGGGAACTGCAATCTGTTTTCTTTCGATTTTCTGCATGGGAACTGCATTTAAAATTGTTACTGCAGTTTCTCTTCCTATGCTTGCAATCATTTCTTCAAACATATTGTAGCCTTCGTTCTGGTACTCGATTACAGGGTCTTTCTGTCCGTATGCTCTTAAGGTTATGCCGTGTCTTAACTGGTCCATATCGTCGATATTATCCATCCATTTACGATCAACACATCTTAAGAGAATAACTCTTTCGACCTCTCTCATATTTTCCCCGAAAAGATTTTCTTTTTCGGCATATTTTTCCATAGCAGACTCTTTAATTCTGTCTTTTACTATCTCTTTTGTGAGGTCGTTATATTCTTCTTTAGCGAAATGAATAGGCGATACGGCATAAACTGCATTTGCTTCGGATTCAAGGGCTTCCATATTCCAGTAGTCAGGAAATTCGCCGCCTGCACAATGAAGCTCAACCATTTCGTCTATAGCGTTTTCTATCATTCTTATAATAGTATCTTTTATATCTTCGCCGTTTAAAACTTTCTGACGCTGTCCGTAGATAACTTCTCTTTGTTTATTCATAACATCGTCATACTGAAGAACATGCTTTCTTGCCTGGAAGTTTCTGCCCTCAACGGCTTTCTGTGCCTTTTCTATTGCATTGGTAAACATCTGCATTTCGATAGGCTCATTATCATCCATACCAAGCGCGGTTACCATATCGAGAACTCTTTTGGGAACGAATTTTCTCATAAGGTCGTCTTCAAAAGAAATGAAAAATCTTGTTATACCGGGGTCGCCCTGTCTTCCCGAACGGCCTCTTAACTGATTATCTATTCTTCGGCTTTCGTGTCTTTCAGTACCTATTATTGCAAGTCCGCCTGCAGCAACAACCCTTTCTCTTTCTTCTTCAACCTCTTTTTTATAGGTTGAAAGAAGCTCTTTATATAATTTCCTTGCTTCAACAACTTCGGGATTATCGGTATCGCCATAACCTGTACTTTCAGTGATTATATCTTCTGCAATTCCTCTTTTTGCCATTTCGGTTTTAGCAAGAAGCTCGGCATTTCCTCCGAGTATAATATCCGTTCCTCTTCCCGCCATATTTGTTGCTATGGTAACTGCATTATATTTACCGGCCTGTGCAACAATCTGCGCTTCGCGTGTGTGGTTTTTTGCATTTAAAACTTCGTGCTTTATTCCCTTTCTTTTAAGCATTCCGCTTAAAAGCTCGGATTTTTCTATGGTAACTGTTCCCACAAGAACAGGCTGACCTTTCTCGTGGCATCTTTCAATTTCGTTTACAACTTCTGCATATTTTATTGCTTCTGTTTTATAAACAAAGTCCGGCTTATCTTCTCTTATAACAGGCTTATTGGTTGGAATTTCAACAACATCAAGCTTATATATTTCCTGAAATTCGGTTTCTTCGGTAAGCGCCGTTCCTGTCATACCCGAAAGCTTTTTATATAATCTGAAATAATTCTGGAAAGTAATTGTTGCAAGAGTTTTGTTTTCTCTTTCAACCTTAACTCCTTCTTTTGCCTCTATAGCCTGATGAAGTCCTTCGGAATATCTTCTTCCGAACATAAGACGGCCTGTAAATTCATCAACAATTATTACTTCTCCGTCTCTTACAACATAATTTACATCTCTCTTCATAAGACCGTAGGCTTTGATTGCCTGATTGATATGATGAGAAATTTTCATATTTTCGGGGTCTGAAAGATTTTCAAGTCCGAATGCTCTTTCAGCCTTTTCAACACCCTTTGCGGTAAGTGTTGCACTGTGAGCTTTTTCGTCTACAATATAATCTGCGTTCTCATCTTCTTCATCCGACTTCATATCGGTTTCAACTATTTTTTTAACTTTAAGAGTTCTTGCAAACGCATTTGCTTTTTCATATATGTCGGTGGATTCTTCACCCGCACCCGATATAATAAGCGGAGTTCTTGCTTCGTCTATCAAGATACTGTCTACCTCATCGACAATAGCGAAGGCATGACCTCTTTGAACCATCTGTTCTTTATAGGTAACCATATTGTCTCTTAAATAGTCAAAGCCATATTCGTTATTTGTTCCGTAGGTTATATCTGCGTTATAGCTTGCTTTTCTGTCTTCAGGTTCTACATCGTGAATAACAAGACCTACGGTGAGTCCTAAAAATTTATATATTTTTCCTATCCACTCGCTGTCTCTTTTTGCGAGATAATCGTTTACGGTAACAATATGAACACCCTCACCGGTAAGTGCATTAAGATATGCAGGAAGAGTTGCAACAAGAGTTTTACCCTCACCTGTTTTCATTTCGGCAATTCTGCCCTGATGAAGAATTATTCCACCGATTATCTGCACCGGATAATGTCTTAATCCAAGCACACGGTCAGATGCCTCTCTTACAGTCGCGAAAGCCTCGGGAAGTATATCGTTTAAGGTTTCTCCGTTTTTCAAGCGTTCCTTTAAATAAGGAGTCATATTTTTTAATTCTTCGTCTGTTTTATTTTTAAATTCCTCTTCAAGAGAAAGAACTTTATCAACAGTTCTTCTGATTCTTTTTATCTCTCGTTCAGAATAAGAACCTAAAATTTTATTTAAAAATGCTTTAAACACTTAAATCACCCTTTCATCGAACAAAATCTATCATATTATTATAACATTTTAAGCAATTTAATACAATAGTTTTATTAAAAAAAGGATACAAAAATTGTATCCTTTTAGTATTTATTTAATTAACTCTTTAGCGAAGCGTATCGATTCCTCGTATTTTTTGTCGTTTTCTTCGTTATGATCGGTAAGTATTCTTATAAAAAGATACATATCGCTTCCGTCAATTCCGCATTCCTTTAAAATTTTAGAGTCTTTTAAAGAAACGCCGTAGTTTCTGCCGTAAGCATCTTTAAAAAGTTCTTCTTCCAAATGCTCGCCTGCCCATTTTTCAGTCTTTAAAAAGGCTGTATCGGGAAGATTGGAATATCTTTCAGCCATAGTTTTATCAAGCACAAAAAGATATGTTCTCTGAGACATAAATTCAATTGAAAGCTTCTGAGACATAGCACTTTCAAAATCAACACCTGTTTGAGTTGATTTATCGTAAATATAATACATAGGACGAAAAACCTTTGTTTTTCCGTCGTTATTAACATCCTTCACCATTTTGTCCAGTTTCAATTGAAACATATCTTCATTTTCAGGCTGAAGAACAATATTCCCCGCCATGGCAAGATTAATATCCGGTTTTACCGCAGTAATTTTGCCGTAAACAAACAAGCTTACCGCAACTATTACTGCAACTGTAATTATAATATGCCATCTGTAATAATCAAAAATATATTTAAACCATTCTTTTGTAAATCTTTCGGGGAGTTTGAAATTTTCCGCCATTTTTTTCACCACCGAAAGAAATTTTATCATATTACAGTTTTTCTTTCAACAAAAAAGAGATTTTTTTACAAAAAGTTTTTATTTTAAAATTTCTTTTCTGAAATATTTACCAATTGCGGCTAAAAATTTAATTCCGTCAACACGAAGCTCTTCGGGCAATATTGAAAGGCCTTTAAAACATTCAAAAGAAAGGTCACCGCGATAGTTGATTTCACGAAGTCCTTCAATAAATTTTTCCCAGTCAACAGATTTACCAAAGCCGGGGCAAAGCTGTGTATAAGGGAAAAGATGTGCGTCGAATAATTCGTAGTTATCGTGTATATGCAGACACAAAAGATGTTTTCCAAGCTTTTTGATATATGCTTTAATATCTTTTTTAAGAACATTGGCATGCCCTGTATCAAGACAGAAGCCGAATATTTCTTCGCCTGCTATATCGTTTAATGCATTTATATATCTCAATGCTTCTTCAGCTGTTGAACATTGTCCGCCATCCAGCCCTCTGTTCTCCCATACACGGAAGCCATTTTCAAGGCATATTTTTATTCCGTGCTTTTTGGCAGCGGGTATGAGCTTTTTATATAATTCTATACTGATTTCAAAGTCTTCGTCTTCACTTTCGTTGCTTCTGTGTGAATGAACTACAATCATAGGACAATTAAGATATTCGCATATTTCCATATTTTTCTCAATTGATTTTATAAGATAATCGTTTATCTTATCATCTCTTTCGGGAACATAAAATGGAAAAACTGCATGGGACTGTCCGAAGCTTATATTATATTTCTCTGCCGCTTCTTTTGTAGGCTTAAAATATTCATAAATTTCATCCATATCTTTATCCCAGAAATCGTCTATTTCACCAAGACTTACAAATTTCCCCTGAACAAAACGGTTTATACCATAGTCAACCGATTCAATACCGCATTCACTTAATGTTCTGAATCTTTCTTCAAGATACTCTCTGTCGTTTGTAAGAACATTCATAAATCCGCCTGACTGAACTCCTACCTTTAAAACTTTAGCTTCCATTTTAATACTCCTTTAATGTTTTTTTATTATCCCATTTTCCAAAGAAATACATTGAGAGTCCGTATATCGCTTCTGCTATCCATGAAAGGACAATTGCCGCAAATATTCCGTACATTTTATATTTCCCGAAAAATAAATAGCTGAATATAATTCTTGCAACCGAATAAACCACCGTTGATGAAACGAGTATTTTCCCCGCTCCCATACTTCTGAATATTGCATGCATAAGGTTATTGATTACATTAAATACCACAAAGGGAATACAGAATCTCATAAACACTGTTGCATAATGAATTCCATCTTTATTGTCCAGAAAAAGATCCGAAAAGAAATCTGCTTTAATAACCGTTAGCGCAAGGAAAGGCAAAAGGAATAATAAAGTCTGGATAATTCCTGTTTTAATTCCCTTTTTGACAAGGGAATACTTTTTCGCACCGACACATTGGGCAATATAATTCGATACTGTTTTATTCGAATTCTGATACACCGCCGCATTAAGATCATAAAGCCTCATACCGACGGTATATCCGGCAATTGCATCCGCACCGCAACTGTTTGTTAAAGGCGATGTAACTGTTGTGCAAATATACATTACCGATTGCTGAAGCATTGTGGGAAAACCGAATTTAAAGGAATTTGATATTTCATTTCTGTCAAAATAAATTCCCGAAAGAACACATCCCATTTTTCGAAAAGCTTTGCCGAGAACTGTATAATAAAACATAGCAGTTATAAAATTTGAAATTACGGTTGATAAACCAATTCCTGCAACTCCAAGCTTAAAATATTTAATTAATATATAATTTCCCGATATATTAAGAAAGCTGGTAAGAACAGATGCAATAAAAGGAAACATTGTTATTCCGATTGCGTTTGCTATATATACTCCGCACCACACCTGATGATTTATAACAAGCCCCAACATTATTATTACAAAATATATTGAAGCCTCGTTTTTTAATGCTTCTTCAACATTAAGATAATCGAATATCGCTCCTTTAAACAATATGCAGATAACAGATACAGAAACAACAACCAAAGAGGTAATAAGCATATTTGTTTTTATAACATTAAGCATTTTTTTATATTCGCTTCTGCCGAACAATCCTGCAACATATATGGAAAATCCTGTTGAATAACCCCAGCATAATGAGGCGATCAAAGTAGTAAACGGCGTTACACTTCCCACAGAAGAGATACCTGTGTCTCCGAGAAAGTATCCCGCCATATATGTATTAATGAAATTATAGGACTGACTGAAAAGCGCCGTTAATATAAGAGGAAAAGCAAACAAAAAAAAGTTTTTTCTTATATTCCCCTCAAATAATTTTTTCATTTTAAATATTCCGTTTCTTATTGATATTTCGATTATAATCAGTTATAATTATATCAAACAATCAAAAAAAATCAATATTTGCGGTGTTTTTGCAAAATA
>JAZOOC010000295.1:0-3961 GCA_045654825.1 Clostridia bacterium
AACTCCGCTTCCTGTAAGTCTTATTACTTCAGTTTCGAATTATAATGGAGTAAAAATCAAAGACAGAGTTGTATATCTTAAGAAAACTGAAGCACTTAATTCCTCAAATCTTACCCTTGCGGCAACAACAGAGGAAACAATGCAGATTATAGACGGTCTGGAAAAAGGTGTATGGAGTATAAAAAATTCAGCAGGAAATGTAATAGCTACAAAAAATGTATATGAAGGTCATAATACATTGTCATTTACTGCTCCTGCCGGAACTTATACTTTAACCAGAACTTCAACAAGCAATACAGAAACTAAGGATTATTCTATACTTTCGAGAAAAAATTCAAGTTCTGAGCTTCCTGTTGATATTAAGATTGATAATATCTATGAAACATTTAAAACAGGAACCCCTTATGTTTCTGATGGAAATATCTATGTACCTGCAGAAGAACTGGCGGCTAAGCTTGAGAAAACATATTCGTATTCAGGAAGTGTTATGAAGATCAATTCTTCAACTATTTCATCAAGTTATATAAAAGATTCAGACGGTGTTAAATATGTAGCTGCAAATAAGATATATTCAAATCTTGGTGTCAGTGTTGAATGGTCTGAATATTCAAGAATACTCTTTATAAAAAATAGGTGATATGTAATGAATAAATTAAAAGTTGCACTTATAGGTGCAGGAAGCAGAGGCCAGGCTTACACCAATGCGATGAGTGGAAATGATAAGTTTCAGGTAGTTGCTGTTGCAGAGCCTGTTGAAAATCAGAGAAATTATATAAAAGAATTACATAATGTATCTGAGGATATGTGTTTTAATACCTGGGAAGAAATGCTTGAATTACCTAAATTGGCAGATGTGGCAATTATCTCAACTGTTGATAGTATGCACTATGCTCCTGCTATGAAGGCAATAGAAAAAGGATATAATCTTCTTTTGGAAAAGCCTGTTGCACCTACACCTTCTGAATGTGCAGATATAGCAAATTATGCAAAAGAAAAAGGCGTTAAAATTCTGGTTTGCCATGTATTAAGATATACACCGTTTTTCGCCAAACTAAAAGAAATGATAGACGGCGGCATAATAGGTGAAATAATTTCAATACATCACAGCGAATGTGTAGGTAATGTTCATCAGAGTCACAGTTATGTCAGAGGAAACTGGCATAATGAGAAAGAAAGCTCAAATATGCTTTTAGCTAAATCCTGCCATGATATAGATATTATGCAGTGGTTATCCGGAACAAAAATTAAAAAAGTACAGTCATTCGGCTCGCTGTCTTATTTTACCAAAGCCAATGCACCAAAAGGTGCACCCGAATACTGTATAGAAGGGTGTCCTTATGGCGATGAATGTTATTATAACGCAGTTAAACTGTATCTTGACGATAAGGAAAACAGTTGGTTCAGAAATGCTTCAACCAAGAAAGTGAATCCGACTGATGAAGAAGTTGAAAAGGTATTGCGGGAAACTCAGTACGGAAAATGTGTTTTCAAATGTAATAACGATGTAGTTGACCATCAGGTAGTAAATATCGAATTTGAAAACAATGCTGTAGCTTCGTTTAATATGTGTGCTTTCAATGAAGGCGGCCGTTTTATTCGTATTATGGGAACTAAAGGTGATTTGTACGGAGAAATGGAAAATCATATGATAAAACATTATGATTTTAAAACAAGAGAGTATACATTAATTAATACATCAGAAGAAAAATTAAGCGGTGATATTACAGGCGGACATGGCGGCGGAGATAAAGGAATAGTAAATGCTCTTTACGATTATGTTATAAATAATGCTCCGTCAGAGAATTTAAGCGAAATCGGAATTTCCGTAGAAAATCATCTGGCAGTGTTTGCAGCTGAAAAAGCGCGTCACGAAAACAAAGTGGTTGATGTAAAAGAATATCAGCAAAAATATCTTATATAATTACTAAAGAAAAAATCAGTGGTTAATTTTGACCGGATTAGGTTTATTAAAAGGGGCTGTAGTCAACACGATTTTAAAAATCGTTTTGCTACAGCCCATTGACTTATAAAAAATCATATTGTTCAATGTGAAGAAATTTGTCTGTAGTTATTGTCTAAATGATTTATTGGCATATCGTATTTTCCTGCTGATTTCTTCAATTCGTTTCGATCTATTTCTTCCGTGATTGTATAGTTATTGGTTATGTTAAACTCCACTACTATTTTATCTTTATACATGGTGACATTTTTAACGTAATTTTGTACGATGGATTTTTTGTTTGCAAGAGTGCCTGATTCGAGCATCTGTTTAGCCTTTGCGAATGCTTTTTTCAGAGTTTGCTTACTTACGGACATCTGAGCGGCTTCTTTTTCTTTTTTGGCAATACTTTGTGTGAGTGTTGCCTTATCTTTTTCCAGTTCTTTTAATTTCTCTGATAAAGCAGCAGAACCTGTTTGTACAATTACATTAACTATATTTTCAATCTTTCTTTCAGTTTCTGACAGCTTGATTTTAATGTTTTTAATTGAGGAAATCAACTCGGTATTTCTCGAAGCGGCATAGTCGTTATATCTAAGAATTATTTCTGTCAGCATCTCTTCATTGAACACCTTATCAGCTAACTTTTTAAGAACAGTAGCTTCTATGAGGTCTCTTTTGATTTCCGGATTTCTGCATTTTATCTTGCCGTTCTTTTTAACACAACGGTAGGAGATATACAGTGCGTTGGAAGGAGAAGGGTTTCGTGCGTTTCCGGCGTATTTGCTTCCGCATTCTCCACAGGTTATCAGTCCGGATAACAGATACTCCTGCTTTGCTTTAAACTTAGCTTTGTCATGCTTTCTTCTCTTCATAATTTCCTGGACTTTTTCAAAGTCATCTTTGGATATAATCTGAGGGATTCCGCCTTCGACGCGGATTATTTCTTCATCCGGTTTTCGTTTGTGCCTGTTGGCCTTTCCTTCTGCATTTTTCGAAGCACTGACATTGTATGTATAAACACCGGTGTATTTTTCGTTTCTTAGGATTTCATACAGTGAGTTTTTGCCGAAGGAAGCACCTCTTTTTGTCTTATATCCTTTTTCGTTAAGCTCGTTGATTATAGAAGGATATCCCTCGCCCTGCAGATATCTTTTGAAAATAAGCTTAACCGCTTCAGCTTCCCACTCATTAATAAGAAATTTCATAGTGTTTTTATCAACGGAATATCCCAGGCAGGGAACTCCGCCAGTAGTCCTACAGGAGAGAGCGTTCTCTTTAAGTCCTTTCATAACTTCTCTTCGCAGGTTCTTACTGTAATATTCATTATAGCCTTCAATAACTGACTGTAAGATTATAGATTCAGGGCTGTCATCGAAATTTTCCAGTACCGATAAAAGTTTTACACCACGCTTTTCGAGTTCGCGTCTGTAAATTGCGCTGTCGGCTCTGTTACGGGCGAACCTATCGTACTTGTGGACAATAACAGCATCTATTCCACCACCTTTTACTGCTTCAATCATTGCTTGAAATTCAGGCCTGTTATCGGTAGTTCCGCTGATGCCGCGGTCTGCGTATGTCTTTAGCAGAGCGTAACCGTTACGTTCTGCATATTCTGTTATTGCACGCACTTGTGCCTCGATGCTTTCCTCTCTTTGTAAGTCGCTTGAAAACCTTGTATAAGCAACTGCGTTAAGAATTTTAGTCACGCCCTGCACCTCCTTTCTTTGTTTGTGGTTACATCGAGTTATTTGCTGTTTAGTATGTTATAGATGGCTTCTAATATGAGTTTTACTGAATTATTCATATAGCACCTCCTTCGATGTAAAATTTTATATATTCCACTATTTTTAGCTGAATTGTGGAATACGTTTCCACCAAATTATAAAAATAGTGGATGAGTGTTTGCGTATTATATAACGATATTGTCTTCATTTGCATTTCTTCGAAGCTCATCAAGGGCTAAAATGAGATAACATCTATTATTGTATTTCTTAGGTCTGTTATCTGCATAATTCTCCG
>JAZOOC010000296.1:0-36932 GCA_045654825.1 Clostridia bacterium
AATTTTGTCCCCTTAACTTGCATTTTTTTGAAAATATGGTATAATATAATCAAAAGGAGGCTGATTATAATGGCTAGGATTTTTATGAGAGAAGAATATCTTAATAAAATAAGAGGATTTTATGATAGCGATATTATAAAAGTTGTAACCGGAATAAGACGATGCGGTAAATCCTGTTTTTTGCTTTCTGTTATGGAAGATTTAAAGGCTAATGGTGTTAGTGAAAAAAATATAGTTAATATTAACCTTGATAAAAGAGGATTCAAAAAAATCAAAACTGCTGATAGATTAGAAGAGATTATAGATAGCTATATTACAGATGATGAGAAAAAATATATATTTATAGATGAAATTCAAAATGTTAAGAATTTTGAAGAAGTTATAAATGGCTACAGAGAAGATGGACATTCTGTTTTTATTACAGGTTCAAATTCTTATCTTTTAAGCGGTGAACTTGTTACTAAGCTCACAGGAAGATATATTGAAATAGAAATGTATACCCTGACATTTTATGAGTACTTAGAAATGAAGAAGTTTTTGGGCAAAGAAGTATCTCAGAATATCGCCCATGAATTTACAACATATATTCGTGACGGAGGATTTCCCAAATCTTTGGAATTTGATAATGTTGATGATAGAAATTTGTATGTGCAAAGCGTAATTACTCAAATTTTTGAAAAAGATATATCTAAGAACAAGAAAATTCGAAATCGAGCTGCGTTTGAAAAAATACAAACCTTTATTATAAACAATTTCGGTTCAACAATTAGTGTGTCCAACATTGTAGAATATTTAGCTAAAGAAAATATAGCAGTAAAAGAAAATACGGTACACAAATATATCGAAATGCTCGAAAGTGCAAAGATAATATATAAATGCCCAAGATTTGATATGAAATCAAAAAAATCTTTGAAAACAGAGCAAAAGTATTATTTAGCTGATTTGAGTATTTATTATTCAATGAATGTGGATGGAAGAATTAACTATGGGCCTGTTCTTGAAAATATATTATTTTGCTACTTGAAATCAAAAGGATATAAATTAAGCGTAGGCAAAATTGGAAATTTGGAATGTGATTTTATAGTAAGACAGAATGTAGATGACTATTTTTATATTCAGGTAGCTATGACCATTGCAGAACAATCCACAGAAGAACGCGAATATAGACCGTTCACGAAAATTCGTGACAATTTCCCCAAATATCTGTTCACAACAGATACCTTATTGCAAAAACGAGATGGTATTTTGCATATGAATATGATTGATTTTATTAAGGATAATAAAGGTCTGTAATAAAATACGCTTAAAAAGACGAAAGTAAGATTACAGTAGTGGTTTGGGATTATTATGGTGTAATTGGGATTACTTAAATTGATAATATTAATGATTTTATTGACAGAAAAATAATTGAATTTGACGAGTATATCGAAGATGTGAAATCAAACAAAAACAATTCGTGGGATAAACTGAATGGAATATTTATGTCTTTACTGTAAAAAACATTATTATGAATTAATGGATGTATTAAAATATAGCTGATATAATGAGATTATGAGAGGATAGGCACATTGTTGCTTATCCTTTTTCTTTTAAGGTATGTAATTCATCTAATATGCGATGAAAAAAGTAACTACACCAACCCCGTAAGCTTCCGCAAAAGATTTTATAGAATCTTATAAAACGCAGGAATTGAAACAAAAAGACCTCACTCAGACACACCTTTGCAACAAACCTTGTAAATGGTATAACCAAAGCTGATGGCACAGTAAAATCACTAAGCCCCAAGCAAGTAGCAGACCTTCTTGGGCATAGCACCTCACAGATAACCGAAATGTATTATGTTAAAAAAGATACAGAAAGACTGCAAGGGATAACAGATGGGTTTGATATGTAATAAAAAAATGGAAAATAATATAAAAATATTTTTGATATAGCTGGTATGCGATATTTCTTCAAAATTTTATATATTCACAGACCGCAATTATGGTCTATAATAAAAGTTACGGAACAAAAGGTAGTAAAATGTAAAAACCTTGTTTTTGTTTATGATACATCGCTGTATATTCCATACTTTTTCATTCTTCTGTCAAACTCTGCTTTAAGAGACTCTTTGTCTAAAAAATTCAAGTGCAAACTTGTCCATAAAATGAATTCACTCTTGGAAGGTGCTTTTTCATCACCGTCTACCACAACAAGTGGTACGTAGTTTCTACTACCAAAATTCCTTTTGTTACTAAATATTCAACCATAATAAAAACCTCCTGTATATTTTTGATTTTAAGTACAAAAAAACACAACCTCAGCGATTGTGTTTTTTGAAAAATTGCAATTTAAAAACTAACACCTCCAAATGTAAAAATCCTCGCAAACACGCATAAATTGTAGAGATCTAGCATATCGCCTTTAAACTGAGTAGTTTTAGTTTATGATGATAGTATAACATCTACAGGAGGGAAGATGTTAAGTATGCACCATAAATTCTGCTTATTTTGTATATACAATAATGAGAATTAATGTAGAATTACAGTGTATTACTTGACATACGACAAGTAGTGTGCTACCATATTATATGGGTGAAAGTAATGAAAAATCAATTGATAAAAGAAAAACAGAATATGACATATTTGCACTGGGCAAAGATTCGTAATTCATCGGGAACTGCGGGCTCATTTTTGAAATCATATTCCACAGTTGGAGATAAGAAAATATATTATAAATTATCTGATTATGATGCAGCAAAGGGTATAGTAGGTCATGAATGTGTCAACGAACTTATTGCAGACAGACTTCTTACACTTCTCGGGATTGAACATCTTTCATATTCCCTGATTTATGCAGATGTAAATATTAGCGGGAAAATTTTTGAATCATATCTTTGTGCATCAGAAGATTTCAAAAAAAGAGGGGAAAGCAAGATTGCTCTTGACGCATATTATGAAGCGGAAAGGTTAGAAAATGAATCTCCGCTTGAGTTTTGCATCCGAAATGGTTGGGAAGAATATATCTATGAAATGCTTGTTGTAG
This sequence comes from Clostridia bacterium, assembly GCA_045654825.1. Taxonomy (GTDB): domain Bacteria; phylum Bacillota; class Clostridia; order UMGS1840; family HGM11507; genus JAZQFU01. Next base: position 3,025 of record JAZOOC010000296.1, read on the forward strand.
ATTTTCTTATTCTTAATCGTGACAGACACGGAGCTAATATTGAGGTTTTAAGAAATTCAAAAAAGAGGACACTAAGAATTGCACCGCTTTTTGATCACGGTATTTCCTTGCTTTCAAGATGCAGAACTATTGAAGAAATGGAAAATTATGAAATTATGGAAGACAAAGCTGTTCAGTGTTATATTGGTTCAAGATCAACAAAGGAAAATTTAGAACTGATACCAAAGGATAAACTTCCAAAATTAAATAAATTAAAAGCATCTGATAAGGAAATAATTATGGAAGGTCTTGATGATATAATTCCGGATGTTCTTCAAAGAAAAATATGGGATATGATTTATAACAGGTGGTGTTATTATGAGGATTTTTCAAATAAAAAGTGAAGAAGATAAAAAAACGCTTGCGTATCTTTTATACTACGAAAAAGAAAAAGCATTTTATATTGAACTGCCCGATGATGCAGATCCATGGGAAACACCTCTTATTTTGTCAAGCTTTGCTAAAAAAGATATAACAACAGTTAATTCTTATTGGAGCAGGATCTGGGTTCAGCAGAGAATTATTCCTTCAGACCGGCAGAATCTTGGACAGATTTTGAAGGAAAATAAGCTCACAGAGTATGATGAATTTGAACTATTGATGTTATCTGGCGGAAGATGTGCACAGGATGATTTATATCTGGAGGAAATCAGCGAAAACGATATATCCAAGGAAATTTCACGGCGATTTGAGAAAAAAATAGAAGATATTGTTCCTCTTCAGAACTATTCCTTATTGGTGTTTTTCAGAGACGGAACCATAAAAAAATGCAGTATAAAAGATTTTTTCTTCAAAAATAGAGTACTGGAAACCTTTTTGACCATAAATAAAGATATGTTTCAGCTTGTTAAGATACAACCCGGCGGATATGGAATATGCTGGGAGGAAAATATGCTTGTAAGCGATAGCGAGCTTTATGATTCAGGAACAGAAATCCCTTTATCACTACTTGATTTCAAAGAATTTGTTGTTCATAGAGTTGTTAATTCTGCCGAGGCGGCAGAACTGCTTGATTGTTCAAGGCAAAACATCAACGATCTTATAAAACGCAATAAACTTCATCCAATAAAAACATCTGAAAAAAACACTTTATTTCTTAAAAGCGAAATAATGAAAAGAAATTGGAAGTAAAACATTAAATTCTTTTATCTGGTGTAGGCAGTAATAAAAAATAGTGTAAGAATAGTGAATATTAAAAAGGATGTGAATATTTATGGCAGTGCCAAAATATACAGAACACATGTCTGTAAACTTAAGACAGTCAGAATTCCCAACCGGCAGACGATTTGAGGAACAGATTACAATGAGAGATGGAGTAAAGCTTCACACTGTTTTCTGGTTGCCGGAAGGTGAAGGACCTCATAAGGTTTTGTTTTCAAGAACGCCATATCCAAAAGGTGAAGCCACCTATGATTATCAGGGCAAAATCTTTACAGAGCGTGGTTATGGTTTTATTTATCAGTATTGCAGGGGAATCGGAAAATCAGAAGGCGTATGGGAACCCTTCAAAAATGACCGGTCAGACGGTATTGATTCATTAAACTGGCTGCAGAACAAGGATTACATAGAGTCAATAGGGCTGTATGGCTTTTCCTATGTTGCCTATACTCAGTGGATAGTTCTTGACAGTCTTCCCGACAAGGTAAAAACTGCATATCTTGTGCATTATGGCACAGAGAGATATAATCAAATGTATTCAAACGGAATGTTCCGCTACGATATATATGCGTCATGGGCAAAAAATAACAGCGGAGCAAAAGTAATACCACCATATGAGGCATCTCTTGAAGCAGGACGCTATAAACCTCATATCAGAGCAGATCGTGATGTATGGGATATGGATTTGCCGTGGTATCGCCAATGGCTTGAAAACACCGACAAAGCTTCGCCCTATTGGGCAAAAAGTTTTTGGAATATTTTAAGAAGTATTCCCTCAAAAATAAACATTCCCGTATATATTGGCTGCGGATGGTATGACCATCACTTCGGCGGAATGATGGAAGGTTACCACAACCTTTCTGAATTTGCCAAAAAACATTCCCGTCTGGTAATAGGCCCATGGGCACACAGAAAAAATGCCTGCATAGACAGGGTGGATACAAGCGATGCATTTGAAAGCGGTATTCATGGCTACGAGGGTGCTCTTAAATGGATGGATAAAATTCTTAAAAATAAAGAAATTCCCGATACAGAAGTCATTGCATACAGTATTGGTGAGGGTTGGCGTGAGTTTTCAAAATGGGATGGAAACATCTGTTCATTTAGGCTTTATTTTTCAAATGGAAGGTTAATTCAAACACCGCCTGAAAAAAGTTTTATGGAATATACATATAACCCGTCGGATGTAATTGAAACAAGGGGTGCGGAGTGTATGTGCTATGCTCCTTTAGAATGGCGCGGGAGCAGACTTCAGCCAAATCCGCAGTACAGAGATGATTTAATAAGCTTTGTAAGTGATAGTTTTGAAAAAGAAATGGTAATAAAGGGAAAAGCAAAAATAAACTTATGCGTTTCAAGTGATGCAAAAGATACTGCATTTGTTGTTCGCCTTATGGAAATAACTCCCCAAGGAGAAAGCTATAATATCCGCACAGGTGCCACAACATTAAGATATCGTAATGGCTCTGATTGTCCTGATTGTTATATTCCAAACAGTAAGGTCGTCTGTGAAATCAAGCTGTGGGATATTTTGTGGAAACTGTCAAAAGGTTCAAAAATAAGAATAGATGTATCTTCTTCAAGCTTCCCTGAGTATCATATTCACCTTAATTCTGAAAAAAACTGGGCTTATGAAGAAAATGAAGTAACAGCACACCAGAAAATATGGTGCGGCGAAGCTGATGGTTCTTATATAGAACTTCCAATGGATAAATAACAAAAGGATGTAAAACGAAAATGTTTTACATCCTTTTGTTATTTTGTTATCGGGCATTATACAAACATAAATATAAACGGGATTGTAATGCATGATAAAAGATGAGATATAACAGCCATACCGGCAGCGACAGATGTATCTTTGCCAAGACCTGCAGGAATTACTATTGTATTTAGTCCAAGGGGCATTGCAAGTGAGCAAAGAGCGCATACATAAATTGTGTGCGGCATATCAAAAAACGAAGATACACCTATAAAGATGAGTGGCATTATAATAAGTCTTACAATTGAAATAATATAAATTTTTATGTTGGTAAAGGTTTTTTTTAGAGATATTGATGATACCACAACACCTGTTAAAATCATGGCAACAGGGCTCATACAATCGCCTGATACTGTAATTATAGAATTTATCCATAATGGAAGCTTAATCCGGGAAAGCCCTATTATCATACCTATGACCATAGCTACAAACATTGGATTTATAAATGATTTCATACTTTCACCAAGGCTTTGCTTTTTGCCAGAATCGGCAATGAGAAGTCTTGGAACGCCCCATATGTATATAAAAATCCACAGAGGAAGAGTAAATATAAGATATTCAAAAAAGATATCAGGGAAAAGTGAACTTACTACTGCATTACCCATAAAACCAAAATTCGAAAAAGAAAGACCGTAAGTATAAATTTTTTGAATATATTTATCTCTGCTTAGTATCCTTGATGTGATTATTGCAAACGGAATTGCAATTATTGCAATTATAAAGCTCGCACAAAGAAGCTTCCATGCTTCATTTATATTCTGAAGAGTAAAATTTTTTACAAAAGTTCCCATAACAAGTGCAGGAATGAAAACAGTATTTTCGAGCTTTGACAAAACCAAAGCTGCGTTATTTGGCAATACATTTAATTTTACAAGGATATATCCTATTACAATAAGTCCAAACAAAAAGGCTGTCTGGTTAAGAGTAGAACTAAAAATATTCATTTTTATTTATCGCCTACCAGCGATTTTCCCTCCCATTCTTTTGATTTTGGAACAGACAAAATATCTGCTATTGTAGGAGCGATATCAAGTATGCTGACGTCCTTAAGCTCTTTACCTGCTTCAAATAATGGACCATAGAATATCATTGGTATTGTCATATCTTCATACATATCTGTGCCATGGCTTCTTTCGTGTCCGCCATGGTCGGCAGTAACAATAACTGTATAATTGCCGTCTGTTTCCTCTATAATACGTTTCACATTATCTATTGCTTTACTAATAATATTAAGGTATCCGTCTGACATCCATCCGCAATCATGACCGCCTTTTTCGTCGGTTTCCACCATGTACAAAAATACAAAATCGGGTTCGGTATTCTTTATATATTTAATGGCGCTGTCTGTGAGAAGAGCGTCTGTATTATCAAAGGAATAAGCATTTATATATTCTGCAGCTTTAAGAGATGCAGGTCGTGAAACATCACGTATAGGCTCCCAACCATAATACATTGCAGATGTTTTACCTGCGTTTGCAATTTGTTCAAAAAGCCCGTTTATCGGGCGAACTTGTGGCATATAGGTATTTGTGGTTATGCCATGTCGCTGGGGAGGAACACTGTGAAAAAGCGACATATGGCATGGCAAGGTAACCGACGGAAATACTGTGCGTGCATTAAACGTGTATGACGCTATTCTTTTTAATTCTTCAACGTATGGATTTCTGCACTTTAAAAGTCCGTCCGGTCTCATACCATCAATCGAAATCAATATAAGCTTGTTCTCCATTTTAATATCTCCTTTTTAATACTGCATGAATTCTATTATACAAAATCGCAAGATTTTGTCAAGCAGGTTTTTTTCAAAACGGCGGTTTTTATTGTTGTTATTCAATAATATTTTTTAATTCAACAATGGAATCAATCATCATGTCTGAATTTTTTTGTAGCTTTTCAAAATCATTACCTGCAGATTTTAATATTATAACATCAATTCCGGCATTTTTGGCAAAATAAACATCATTCATAGTATCGCCAATCATAACAATTTTATCTTTAACTGTTCCTGTTTCTTTGCAATATTCTTCTATACATTCAGAACTTGGTTTTGGAAGAAATTCACCGTCGCTTGTATATATTCTCTCAAAATAATCATATATGCCGAGCTTTTCGAGGCAGAAATCAGTTATTTTACGATTGTCTGCAGTTGCAACAATAAGGCGCTTGCCTTTTTTCTTTAAATTATCAAGGAGCTCACGAAGCTTGTCGCACGTTCCTTTAACATTTGCTTTAGTCATATTTTTTTCATATGCATCTGTAACGATGTCAACCATTCTTTTTTGGGGAATGTTGTATCCGTATTCTTTAAATACATTGTTAAATGCAATCCCCATATCATAAAAACTTCCAATGCATAAAATACTGTCTGTACCTGCCGACCCGTTCACAACTCCAATAGCATCGTAAAATTTATTGTTTGGAATATTGTGAGCACCAAAACTTTCCTTGATATCATAAATTGCATATTCGGTAACAGTTACCCAAAAGCTGTCAAAGTCAATAAGAGTACCATCCTTATCAAAAATTATAACATCTTTTTTCATCTTAGTTATCTCCTTTATCTGTTTAGTATATAATCATTGATAAAACTGTCAACACTTTCTTCGTCAAAGCCCTTTAAATTTCTGCTTTTTTGGAGCGACCAGTATTCCTTATGGGTGATTGTTTCACCAGGGGAAACATTTTTATATGTTCCGAGACTTTCCATTTCAACATAGTGCTTGTTGGTATATGTTTCAAACGACATTCCGAAATCAGGATATTCTGCACTTTTATAATGCTCAAATCTTTTTATGAAAATGTTTTCTTTATTGTGATAAAATGCAAATGCGTGCTCTGAATTAACACCAAATTTCAGCGATGCTTCGGTATTTTTGTTATGGCGCACAAATGCATATTTATCACCCCATTCAATACGTTCGTCATATAGCTTAGACTTTGGCCAGAATGCAATCAGCTTGTTAGGGGAATATATGTTGTTTTCCAAAGGAAGTGCAATTACCTCAGTTCCGCCGCCGGAAAGCACGCTTACTCCCCAAAGGGCAAGTTTAACATTATTTGATGTTTTGTTGGTGAGGCTGTGTGTAATTGTGATTTCCTCTGAGTTAGTTGTCATTTTCACAGATATGCTGCATAAAAATCCATTTATTTTTTGAACAGGCGGATAAAAAAACACTTCATTATCTTTTATCTCATAGCTAACCTTTTCATTATCCGCATAATAGGTTTTGGGAAATTCCTCCGGTGCAACCCATAGTCGGTGTCCTCCGTAAAGATACCATTTGTCTCCATAGAATTCCATAGTTTTTTCGTCCGATATGATTCTGTCGGTATCTTCCCAAAATACGTTTTCACCGTCCGTAAATGAGTAGGATATAATTCGGGGACCAAAATCAAGAGTAACAATGACCTTTGATGTATCTGCGGATATTTCAAGGCATTTACCAAAGTTTTTATATGTTATTTCTTTCGTTTTCATATGTATAACCTCCGCCTGTAAACACGTTATGTAGAGATTATATATCAAAAAAACCTAAATTGCAATATAAAAATCAAAACGTTTTAATTTTTTTGTTGACAAGTACAAAACACCGTGATATAATCAAAAATGTAAAACGTTTTGATAAATTAACTTGCAAGCTACAATAGTATTAATCAGGAGGATGATAATAATGGCAAAAGCAGGCGGACCGGGCTCATATATGTTCGGTGATGAAGAAAGAAAAGAGGTAATGGATGTTTTAGAAGGCAGACATTTATCACGTTATGGAAATGAGAATACCGAAGGCTACAAACATAAGGTTGTAGATTTTGAAAATGAATTAAAAAAAGTAATGGGTGCAGAATATGCAGTTGCTGTAACAAGCGGAACAGGTGCTCTCACAGCCTCCCTTGTTGCAATGGGGATAGGTGCTGAGGATGAGGTTATTGTTCCCGGCTATACCTTTATAGCATCAATTTCAAGCATTATGCTTGTTGGTGCTGTTCCTGTTCTTGCAGAAATTGATGAATCACTTACTCTTGACCCTGCAAAGATAGAGGAACTTATAACACCAAAAACAAAAGCAATTATGCCGGTGCATATGCTTGGCAATCCGTGCCGAATGGATGAAATTATGGCAATAGCAAAAAAACACAATCTTCTTGTAATTGAAGATTGCTGTCAGGCTGTTGGTGCTTCATATAAAGGCAAGCGCTGCGGCACTATTGGTGATATGGGTGCATTCTCTCTTAATATTTTCAAAATGATTTCAGCAGGTGACGGCGGTGCATTAATCACCAATAATCCCGAATACTACGAAAGAGCTTTTGGCTATCATGATCAGGGACACAAGCCAAACAGACTTGGTGTTGAAATAGGAAACCGCAGTATCATAGGCACAAATATGAGAATGAACGAATTAACAGGTGCAGTTGCCTTGGCTCAGACAAGAAAACTAGACGACCTTCTGTCCACACTTCGTTCTAAAAAAGCACTTCTTAAAAATATGCTTGGTGACCTTCCGCACATTTCTTTCAGAAAGATTAATGACGAAGGTGAATGTGCAACACTTCTTACTTTGATTTTCGATACAAAAGAAAATGCACAAAAATTCTGCAAAGCAACAGACGGTAGTCCCATTGCAAATTCCGGATGGCATGTGTATAACAATATGGAGCAGATTTTAAATAAGCTTATGCCTGTTAAAACCTGCAATCCGAATAATCAGGAATATAAAAAGCATATGCTTCCTCAGACAGATGATATTCTTGAAAGAAGTGTAAACATAAGTGTTGGAGTTGTTGATAAAGGTCTTGGTGCAGGATACGGCATCAATATTTTATCAACAGAAGAAGAAATCAAGGAAGTAGGAAACAGAATAAAAGAAATTATTTTAGATTTATAATAAGGAGAAGCAGCTTATGAAGAAAATAAAAGTCGGAATAATAGGCATGGGCTACATAGGCGAAAGCCACATAGAAGCAGTACACCGCATAGGATGCTGTGAGCTTTATGCTGTTGCCGATACAAATGCCGATCTTGCAAAGAAAAAGGCAGAATACTATGGCATAGAAAAATGCTATTCAAGCGTTGATGAGCTTCTTGCAGATTCAAACATAGATGTTGTGCATAACTGCACACCAAATTTTCTGCATCTTGAAATCAATAAAAAAATAATTAAATCCGGCAAACATCTTCTTTCGGAAAAGCCTCTTTGTATGAACTATAAAGAGGCGGCAGAGCTTGTTGAATTGAAAAGGCAATTCCCCAAATCCGTTGCGGCAGTTAATTTTAACTATCGCTTAAATCCCATGGTTCAGGAAATGAAAAATCGTATAAGAAATGGTAGAATAGGTGATGTGCGTGTTATGACAGGCTCATATCAGCAGGACTGGCTCTTGTATGATACCGACTATTCATGGCGTCTTGAACCCGAAGTATCAGGCAACTCCTGTGCCATTGCTGATATAGGCTCACATTGGATGGATTCTGTTCAGCATGTAACCGGTCATAAAATCACAGAGGTAATGGCAGATTTAAAAACACTTATCCCCGTTCGTAAAAAACCAAAGCAGCAGACGGAAACATTCACAGATAATATTCCGTCGGAATATGACGAGGTTGAGATTAAAAACGAAGATTATGGTGCAGTAATTTTCCATACCGATAAAGGAGCAACAGGTGTTTTTCACGTTTGTCAGCTTTCGGCAGGAAGAGGCTGCTATTTGAATTTTGAGATTTGCGGTTCTGAGGCGGCGCTCAGGTGGAACCAGGAGGAAAATGACAGACTTTGGATGGGTATCCGAGGCGGAGATAACCACCTTATCATACGCGACCCCAATGCCTTGTCTGCAGAAGCTAAGCAGCACACAGCTCTTGCCAAAGGTCATCCCGAAGGTTGGAATGATGCTTTTAAAGGAAATATACAAGCCTTCTATAAATACATAGAGGAGGGCAAAAATACAGAACCGGTGTTTTCAACACTTGAGGATGCAGCATACATTGTTAAGCTTACAGAAGCCATAATAGAAAGCAGCAAAGCAAAATCTTGGGTAAAAATAAATTAAGAAAGGGAGATGTTTATGAACATTTTAGCGGTTGGTGCACATCCCGATGATGTTGAGTTAAACTGCGCGGGTACGCTTGCCAAATATGCCTCTCTTGGTCATAATGTGTTTATTTGCACGGCAACAAGCGGCAATATTGGCTCAGCAACTCTTTCAAAAGAAGAAATAGGAGCCATAAGAAAAAAAGAGGCAGCAGAGAGTGCGTCAATAATAGGAGCAGAATATATCTGTCTTGACTATGATGATGAGCTTTTCTATGAAAACCTTGATGTAAGGCTAAATTTTATAAATATGCTCCGTCATTGCAAGCCCGACGTTGTTCTCACTCATAATCCTCACGATTATAATCCGGACCATATGCTCACCAGCAAAATAATAAATGATATTCAGGTGATGCTCCCTATAGGAAATATTGTAACAGAAGAGCCGCCCTGTGATAAATTTCCTGTTATATATTATTTTGAAACCCATAAAGGTCTTGGCTTCGTCCCCACAGATTTTGTGGATATCACAGATCATTTTGAAACCAAATCAAAAATGCTTCTGTGCCATGAAAGTCAGAAAGCATGGATGGCTCACGCCTATTCAGGCTTTTGTTCGGACGATACCTTTATAGAAGATATGAAGCTTATGTCTCAGTATAGAGGTATGCAGTGCGGTGTTAAATTTGCCGAAGGCTTTATCCGTGCAAATGATGCTTATAGAGTAACACCTTCGAGACTTTTGCCTTAACAAAAAGGGTAGTAAGAAAAAGAATTTTTCATTACTACCCTATAGGTATTTATTTAGATGTTTTTTACGGAGTTTCTTTCAACAATTTCCATCGGCAACAGAACACTCTCGGGATTTTCTCCTTTTATTTTTTGATAAATCATATCCATTGCCAGATTTCCGATTGATTCTTTGTCAATACCAACGGATGTGAGCTTCGGTTTTGTATAGCGCGAAAGAATAATATCGTCAATACCGATAATTGAAACATCCTCGGGTATTCTTATTTTCATTTCGTCCGCATAGCGCATCACGCCTATTGCAAAGCTGTCAACACTGCAAAGTATCGCAGTTGGAAGAGGGTTTTCCTTAAAAATCAGCTTTGCCGCTTCATAGGCACTGTCTTCATCTGTGGCATCAAATGTGCAGGAATTTTTTTTGGCATCAAGTCCGAATTCGGCAATGGCTTTATTAAGTCCTGATTTTATGTATGGTTCAAAATGAGGGTCGGGCTTTGAAATAAATGCAATATTTTTATGACCGTGGTTTATAAGGTACGATGCAGCATCAAAGGTTGCCTTTTCGTAGTTGGGATTTAAGCTCGTGAGGGTTTCATCGTTTAAATAGGAATCTATTATGATAAAAGGAAGTCCGCTTTCTGTTGCTTTGTTAACAAGCTGACGGCTAACGTTCTGCATAAAAATAATCCCGTCAACATCGCCGGAATAAATAATATCAGGAAGCTCCGTCTGCGACATAATGGGTCTGCTAATAATCACGTTGTAGTTGTATTTCATTCCGCGGTTAATAATTCCGCGTGTTATTTCAAAATAGAATATATCATCAAAAAGTGAAGAAAAAGGATTCATCATAAGGCAAATATTAAAGCTTTTTTTGCCCACAAGCTTTTTAGAACTGAGGCTTGGCTTAAATTTTTCCTCGTCAATAATTCTCTGAACCTTTTCGCGCGTGCTTTTTCTTACACGGGGGTTATTGTTTAACACAAAAGACACCGTTGTAACCGAAACACCGGCTTTTTTTGCAATGTCTTTTATGGTAAGCCTTTTCATAGAAATATCACTCCGATTCTTGTTACATCATGTTACATAAATAGGTAACACAGACAAATTATATCAGTTAAAACTAAAAAAAGCAAGTGCTTATAATTTTTGCCGTATTTTGAGGCGATTAAATAGGTGATAAAAATGAAATCAAAGATAATTGTAATTCTAACAACAATAATAATATTGCTCAATCAGTGCTTTTCTGATATTTATGCATATTCACAGACTTCCGAACTTAATTCTACCATATATGCTTGTGAAGACGGATATTATAACACTTCTGGTGGCGTTATGAGTTGGATAGGTAATATAGACAGACTTGGTGTGTCCAACACAGGCCCTTCACCTTAAATAATAATTTCAAAGGCTTTATAAGGAGCTTTGTTATCTATGGAGATGTCCGCACAGCGGATGAAATATTAACTGATGTAAATGTCAGCACAGCAGATTATGACAATCTTCTTGGTTCATATTATCCTGCCATGAAGGAAGAGTTGCCAAGACCAACATACATATATGATAAATCAGGAAATGGAACCACTTTGGAAATAGAACGAGAATATATATATGATGATATCCTGCTTCAGAATTATGCCTATTCCTTTGCAGTTGTTCCCGACACACAAAAGGTAGCTCTTACATATCCCGAGGAATTTGAAAAGATTTATGATTACATCATTGATAATGCGGAAAAATATAACACTAAATTTGTTATAGGTCTTGGGGATATAACAAATGATGATACAAATCACGAATGGGCAGTTGCCAAATCGCAGATAGACCGTCTTGGCAGCGTTTTACCGTTTTCCATTGTAAGAGGAAACCATGATTCCGAAGATAAATATAATCAGTTCTTTTCCTATGATGAATATAAAAACACAGTAAGCGGCTCATATGATGCCTCAATGCTTACAACCTACAACAAATTCAAGGTGGGAAATGTAAAATATCTTGTTATAAATCTTGATTATCTTCCTACAGACGATGAGATTGCATGGGCATGTGAAATAGTAGAGGAGAATCCTGATTATAATGTTATTATCACAACTCATTCATATTTGCACTCATACAGAGAAGCCGGCACTGCTACGGATATACGCTACGAGCATGCTGAGAAAATCTGGAAAAATCTTGCCGGAGCATACAAGAATGTTGTAATGGTTTTATGCGGACATTCCACCTCCCATGATATAGCTGTTGTAAAGGATGTCGGCGTACACGGAAACACGGTTGCTCAGATACGAATTGACGGTCAGGATTATGACGTGTGGAATAAAGGTGTTGGTGTTGTTGCTATGCTGCATTTTTCCGAAGACGGCAAAAATGTTCAGGTGAGATATTATTCCACAATAAAAAAAGCATATTTCTATAACGAAAACCAGTTCACACTTGAGCTTGACACGCTTGATGCATCCGAAACAGCACAGGCGCCCGAAATTAAAGCCGAAGAGTTTTCGTGCAGAATTAAGCTTGACGGAAATATAACAGGCAAAATTTTTGCCGCTCTCTATGACAGCAGAAATAATTTATCGGAAGCAAAGGTATATGATGCGGCTCCGAGGGTGGATATAAGCTTTAGTGACTATGTTTCTGGTTCAAAATTAAAAATATTCTGGTGGGACGGAGAAACACTTACACCTGTTGTAAAGCCTAATATTTTAAATATTAATGTTTCAAAATAAGCTTTAAATAACGAAAGGAACAGTTCCTATGATAAATTTTCCCGATAATATAAGTCTTGAAAAATCCAAGGCTGTCATATTAAAAATAATCGATAAGCAAATGGAAAGAACGGGGGAAGATAAATTTCCTCTTGGCTGGACAGATGACGGCAGATATAAAATGATAGGCTGCGATAACTGGATGAGTGCATTCTGGACAGGTATGTTAAATCTTGCATGGGAATGGACCGGAGATGAAAAATACCGCTCCCTTGCAGATAAGCACATAGACATTTTTCTTGACCGCATAATAAAAAAACATGAGGTGTGGAATCATGACCTTGGCTTTTTATACACACTTTCCTGCATTGCCTCCTATAAGCTCACAGGGAATGAAAAGGCAAAAGACACTGCAATAAAAGCCGCCGATCATTTGTATGATAATTTTTATATAAATAAAGGTGCGCATCATATAAATGCATGGGCAGATAAGGATAATATGGATAAAGACAGCAGCTTTTTAATTATTGACTGTCTTATGAATCTCCCGCTTCTCTATTGGGCAAGCGATATAACAGGTAATTCCAAGTATAGAGAAGCTGCACTTCTTCACACAAAGACCACCGCAGAATATATTTTCCGCGATGACGATTCCACCTACCATAAATATAATTTTGATGTGGAAACAGGTGAGCCTCTCTATGGTTCAACAGCTCAGGGCTATTCCGACGACTCCTGCTGGTCGAGGGGTCAGGCGTGGGGAGTGTATGGCTTTGCACTTGCCTTTGGCTTTACGGGTGAGGAAAAGTACCTTGACTGCTTTAAAAGATGTACCGATTATTTTGTTTCTCATTTGCCTGAAGACTATGTCCCATATTGGGATTTCTCATTTAAAGAAGGCGATGAACCACGTGACAGCTCTGCTGCAGTAATTGCGGCATGCGGAATTTTAGAGGCGGCATCCTTTGCTCCGGATGATGAAAAAATTAAAAGCTATCTTGAAATATGCGGCAAAATAACAAAATCCTTAATCGAAAAATATGCCTATACTCCCGACTCAGAGGAAGACGGACTTATAGCTCATGGTACAGCCTATAAGGCAAAGGGTGATTTTGACCAGGGAACAATATTTGGTGATTATTTCTATATGGAGCTTATAACAAGACTTACATCGAATTGGAAAAAATACTGGTAAAAACAAAACATGTGATGAGAGGCTGATTATGCTTTTCATCACATGTTTTAATCAATTTATTTAGTTATACTTTTTATAAGACTGCTAACATTCTTTTCATGAACTTCATATTTGTTGTTTCTGTATTCTCTCGGTGTCTGATTTGTATGCTTCTTAAATACCTTTGAAAAATATTTACTGTCAGAAAAAGAAAGCATATTTGCAATTTGTGATATTGGTATTTTTGATTTTTCAAGATAATATGAAGCCATTGCAATTCGTTTGCTCACAGCGTATTTCATAGGCGTTGTGTGATATTTACTTTCAAATATTCTAAGCACCTGTGTTTTAGAGAGGAAAAAGTAGTTTGCCAGTTCATCTAAAGTGAAATCACGGTATAAATTTCGGTCTATATAGTTAAGAATTTGTCCTGCTCTGTCAGTATTGTTAAAGTCATAGTCTTTAATTTTCTGGCGGTTAATCTGCTGAACTATTTTTAGTAGCTCTGATGCAACCTTTTCATAAGCAGTATTCACATCATTTTCAACCTTTTCAAGTGCCGAAAGAATGTTTAAAAAATTCTCTTTAACATCTGTTCTGCTTATTATAAGCGATGCCGTCATATCATATGCGTTAACAATACCGTCAATAAGCGGTCCTCCGACGGTAATCCATAGCTTTTCCATAGGGTTATCCTTGTCGGAATAGTAAATTCTCTCTCTTGATTTATGAAGGAAGAAAAAATCTCCCGCACCAACGGTATTCGTTTTTCCGTCTGCAATAATATACCCCTTTCCTGAAACAACATACTCAAACTGATAGCGGTCAAAACTGTTTTCTAGTGAAATATTATGAGCCATAATATAGTTCGGATTAGGCATAGTAATGCCCGAAAGGTATATGTTAAATGGCGCATTTTCCTGCTCCGGAGACATATAATATATTTTTTCGTTTTTTAAATTATAATACATAATCTGCTCCCATGTTAATTTTTTACACCTTTTTGCTTTTTTTGTCCGTTTACTAACTTGTAATAATATAATAAACTTAAAATAGTAAAATGTCAAATTATTTACATTGAAAGGAAGAGTTTTTAAAATGAAAGCTTGTGTAATTCAGACACCATATTCAACCGATTATTCAAAATCCGATGAATATTTTGAAATAACATTAAGCTATTTGGATAAATGTGATTCATCAATGGATATAATTGTCCTTCCTGAATCCTGTGATGTTCCATGTCTTGCCAAAACAAAAGAAGAAAGCGAGACAAGTGTGGAAAAATATTGCTCTGTTCTTCTTAATAGGGTTTCGGATACTGCCAAAAGATGCAATGCAATTATTTTTGTAAATGCCCGTTTCAAAACCGAAAACGGCTACCGTAACACAACCTATGCTTTCAACAGAAACGGCGAAATTGTCGGCAAATATTTTAAGGAACATCTTGTGCCGAGCGAAGTTTCTGTTATGAAGCTTGATAGTGGCTACACTTTTAAACACACAGATCCCTGTACTATTGAAATAGATGGAATACGATTTGCTTTCCTCACATGCTACGATTTTTATTTCTATGAAAATTTTGCTAATATAGCAAGAAAAAAAGCCGATATAATTATTGGCTGCTCACATCAAAGGAGCGACACTCATCAGGCACTTGAAATAATAACAAGATTTCTTGCCTACAACACAAATGCCTATGTTCTCCGTGCGTCTGTTTCTATGGACGAAAATTCGAACATTGGCGGAGGAAGCATGATAGTTTCACCCGATGGCACAATTCTAAAGAATATGGAAAGTCGCATTGGTCTTGAAACTGCTGATATTGATATAAACAAAAAATATTATAAGCCTGCAGGTTATGGGAATCCTCCCGCAGCTCACTGGGAATACATAGAAAAAGGTCGACGTCCATGGAAATATCGCCCTGCCGGAAGCTCTGTGGTGCAGTATGATGATACTATGCCATACCCAAGGGTTTGCGCTCACAGGGGCTTCAACACCATAGCACCCGAAAATTCCATGCCCGCATTTGGTGCCGCAGTTGCTATGGGGGCAGATGAAATTGAATTTGACCTTTGGCAGACCAAAGATGGTGAAATAGTTTTAATTCATGATTCAAAGCTTGACCGTGTGTCTGATGGGTCAGGTGTTGTGAGTGAACTCACCTACAGCGAGATATTAAAATATGATTTTGGTGTAAAATTTGGAATTTCATTTAAGAATATGAAAATTCTTAAATTTGAAAATATATTAAAAAAGCTTGCCGGTCAGGTTATAATGAATATCCACATAAAAACTCTGTCCGATGAATATAGCACAGACGCAATGAAAAAAATAGTTGCCCTCATAAGAAAATACAATTGCGAAAAGCATGTGTATTTTATGATTACCCACGATGGGGTAATTAAAAAATTTAAAGATTACGCTCCCGATATAAATATATGCGTTGGTCATCTTAAAGACAGACCCTGGGATATAGTCGAAAGGGCAATAGAGCTTGGCTGCAAAAAGGTTCAGCTTTTTAAACCCTATTTTAATAAGAAAATGATAGATAAGGCTCATTTTCATGGTATAAGATGCAATGTTTTCTGGTCGGATGATCCCGAAGAAACAAAAGAATTTCTTGAAATGGGTATAGATACTATTCTTACAAATGACTATAACATAATATCGCATGTGGTAAAATCCACCTGTTGACCTGATTATATAATTATTATTTAATTGTATTATAAGTGAGGTAATCTGAAAATGAACGAACACCTGATAAAATACCACATAACTCCTCGTGTTGTTAAAACGGGTTGTATGCAGAAAATAACTGTTGAAGCTTTGGATAAAACCTATTGCTTTTATGACGATATTGAATATATTGTCAGTATAACCTGTAAGGAGGATGGCTGGGAATATAATGATGAAGAACCGCTTCTGCACTCCGGGCGTATCAACACATATAGCTTTAATGTTCCATGCGTAAATGGAAAAGTATCATTTGAATATAACTACAAATTTGAAAGCATATATAAAATAAACATTGCCCCCGCAAACGATAAGCACATTGCGGACAGGGCCACCAGATTCGGTTTTACATATCACCCCGAAAAAATCATGGCAGGCTTTGATTTTTGCATATATGCTTTAAATGATGACCTGTATAGCCTGAAACCCTTTAAAGGCGACCTGCATGTTCACAGCACTGGTTCAGACGGCCAGGAGTGTCCAGCACTCACAGCGGCAGAGTTTCGAAAAAAAGGCTATGACTATATGGCTGTTACCGACCACTATGAAATGGAACCTACCTATAGAGCTATAGAGGCTATTGAAAATCTTCCCACATCTATGAAGCTCTTCCCCGGAGAAGAGGTACACCCGTTTTTTAAAGGTATTTTTCATGTGGTTAATTTTAACGGTAAAAAAAGCGTAAACGATATGGCACATATCGACCGTGAAAAAACCCTGGCAGAGGTTGAGAAAATATTTGCTTCTCTTGACATAGAAAATGAAACCGTTCGCCGTGAGCTTGCGTGGTTCACATGGATAGATAAAAAAATTAAAGAGTCAGGCGGCATTACCATCTTTCCTCATCCATACTGGGAGATTAAAAGCTCCTATGTTGTGAGAGAATCAACTGTTGATGAAATTTTTAAACGCAGACTTTTTGACGTGTTTGAATTCTACGGCGGAAATAATTCCAAACGAAACAGAATGCAGGCACAGCTTTATTATAAATATGGAAGCGATACCCATTCTATGCCGATTGTCGGCTCCTCAGACAGTCATCAGACCTTGCTTGAAGATCACCGCTTTGATTTGAGATGGACAATCACATTTTCCGAATCTGCAGACGATATACCCGCTAATGTTTTAAAGGGCAATTCTGTTGTTGTAGATAATTATGAAGAAAATTCAAAAAACATCTACGGTGATTTAAGGCTTGTAAAATATGCATGGTTTTTAATTGAAAATTATTATGGTATCCACGATACACTTTGTGATGCAGCAGGACAGGCAATAGTAAGATGTGTTCTTGGTGTTGTTAATCAAAAAGATCTTGTTGAAGCTCTCGAAAATGAGATAGATAAATTTAACAACAGTTTCTTTGGTAAAGCTTGAAAGGAGAGGTTTTATGTTTAAGCAAAAATTTAAAACAATAGTATCGGTAATTCTTTGCATGCTGATGCTCACGCAGGGGTTTGTATTTGCAAGTGAAGAGGAGAGCACCGAAGTTTTTTTATATGAAAATGAGCTTAAGTTTATAACAAAGCTTGGTGTTACAAATGGCGAAGATTTTGATTCCTCGGCAGAATTAAGCAGATCTGAGGCTGCGCACATTGCAGTGAAAATGCTTAACTACGATAATGTAAGCATTCCTGCAGACAGCATTTTTAACGATGTAAGCACATCAGACGATTATTTCGAAGATATTATGAATGCTGCATCACTCGGAATTATAAACGGTTATCCGAATGCATATTTTATGCCCGAAAATTCGGTAACATATATGCAGTTCTATAAAATTTTAATTTCTGTTCTAGGCTACAGCAAATTTGCCGATGTAAAAGGCGGCTATCCTTCGGGATATATGAGATTTGTAAATGAGCTTGAATTAGGTGACGGTATTAAAGCCTCGCTTGATGATAATCTTAAATGGGGCGACGCGGTACATATCATATATAACGCATTAAACACAGGGCTTTGCGAAGCAGACTCCGTCTATATAACCGATGGAGAAACAGGTCTTGACTATTATGTGAACGACAGTGTAACACTTCTTTCCCGATATCACAGTATCTATCGCACACAAGGCGTTGTAACAGCCACAGCAATAAGCTCTCTCACAAATGCAAATTCAGGTCTTTCAATTGGTGAAATTGAACTTGGCACAAAAATATATAAAGGCGCCGCTGTCGGTGATTATGATAAGCTTGGATTTAATGCAGATTTATATTATAAAGAAGGAAACGAAATCTTCTTTATTCTTGAAAACACTTATGAAAATAATGTTCAGGTTTTAAAGGATGAAGATATCCTTGATTTTAATATGGATACAGGCAGCTACGAAATTGAAAAAGGAAACAGCATTAAAACTGTTTCTCTCTCCAAAACTGTTGATGTAATCGTAAACGAAAAAGCCTGTCCCACATATCTCCGTGAGGATATGCTTCCATCCTGCGGTGAAGTTTGCCTTATAGATAATTCGGGCGATGGTAAAGCAGATGTTGTTAAGGTAACCTCTTATGAACACTATGTTGTATCAGGAGTAGATACAGTTAATGGGAATATCTATTCCAAGAATAGACTTGACACTTTAAATCTTAATATAAATGATGATGATGTAATCGTCTCTCTCTCCGAAAGTGAAGACGAATTTTCTTATTCGCTTCTTGAAATAGACACAGTCATAAGTGTTGCCGTTTCAAATAATATGCAGGGTGTGAGATATGCTAAAATGTATATTTCACGCGAAAGCGCAGAGGGTGAAATAAGCGAACTTGCTTCCGACTATGAATACATAAGCCTTGGCGGAGAACAATATTTTATTGATAAGGCATATAGTGAAGCACTCAGATTAAGTGGATTCTCTCTTATTAAGCCTTCAAAATTTGTCGAACTTAAAATTAATGCCTTTGGTAAGGTTATATATATCGACACCGACGCTGTTAAAGGAAAAAACTATGGCTTTATGATGGATATTGCAGCTCCCGGTGTAGGTCTTGACCAAAGTTATCAGGTAAGAATACTTGATGATAACGGCGAATTGCAGATTTATAAATGTGATAAAAGCGTTAATGTTGATGATAGTCCTGTTGCCCCCGAAAATCTTGAAAGTGCTCTTACCTATACCTTCACCTACACAGGTGGAAGCGTACCAACAGTAAGACAGCTTGTAACATATGAGGTAACAAACGAAGCTATATTAAAGGAAATTAATACCTATCAAGAATTTGGAACAAATATAAATTCAATCTTTATCCGTGGAACACACTTTGGCAAAAGCACACGTCTTGAATCAAGCGCGCCTGTGTTTGTTATTCCCAATGATTCAAATATCAACACAACAGACATAGAAACAGGCTTTATGGTTAAAAAAGCAGGAGATTATGGTGCAGATGTCAGTCATAAAATGGAATTTTTCGATTATAACGAACTTCGCTATGCGGGAGCTGCTGTAAAATACATAGCCTTTGGCTCAAAATCTGCAGAGCTTGACGACGAAATTCCTTTAACAATTATCACATCTGTAACAACTGCAGTTGACGAACTGGGCGACGAGGTTCCCAAAATTCAGGGCTTGCAGCTTGGAAAACCGGTTGAAGCATTTCTTTATGATAAATTTATAACCTACAGAAACAGAGAGGGAAGCCTTGTTGGTTCTTACACACCTCAGAAAAATGATGTAATTGCCTACACAACCGACGCCAATGGCAAGGTAAATCTTATAGTGCTTTTCTATAGAGACGGCGATAAAGATAATAAATTCCTCTATAGTTCCCACGATGCGGGCAGATTTGATGGTATAATGACAGTCCTTTCAGGCAGGGTAGAACAGTTTGCAAATGGAAAAGATATCGTAATAAATTCTACCGACATTATCGCAAACGGCTCAGCCCCTACATCAATAACCGTTATAAATTCCAAAGGTGCCTATGCAGGAACCATTGCCGATGTTTCAATCGGAGATTTTGTACTTGGCAGACTCCGTTATGGCAACATCAAGGAATATGTTGTTATAAGAAATTAAAACGAATACTTTAAATCAGAATTTTACAACCATTATATAAAGATTGGAGAGTTTTCGTATGAAAAGATTTTTAAATTTAGCCCTCACGGCAATTATGCTTTTAAATACGCTTTGCACATTGTCTTTTGCTTCATCGGGCAGTGGTCAGCCTGTAACAGAAAGCTATATTTCAATAGCCGATGGCGGCTATGATTCATATCCCACATGGAAAGGAAACACCATAAATTTTTCTATAAGCCGTAAAAATATATATACAAGTGCTATAACACGTTGCGGGTTTATTAAGTTTGATTTAACCCCTGTAAGACAAAAGCTTAATAATGACTATGTTGTATCAAGCGCTGAGGTTAAACTGACGGTATATAATTCAACCTCCGATACTAACCAGAGAGTTGCTCTTTATGCCTATAACAGCGACGGATGGTCAGATGAAATTCCGGCAACACCCCTTAGCGGAACATCTCTTTCAGATGTAAATACCCACATTGTTTCCAAAGACCCTGCCAACCCTTCAAATAACTATGTTGTTATTCAGGCATCTGTAGAGAAGACCGATGAAACCCATCCCACCTACACTCTTGATGTAACAGACCACTTTAAACAAGAGCTTGCAAAACCTTCAGATAACGAGCTTTCCTTTGAGGTTAACTACAGAACCTCAGGAACATCAAAAACCTACTCTTTCTACACAAAGGAATTCACGGGTGATGTGTCATATAAGCCAACTCTTGTTGTAACCTATAAACCAAAGGAATATAAAAGTGCAGTTACAAGGGTTCTTGTAAACGGTGAAAACAAGGGTCTTTCCGATGGCACAGCAAATGTAAGCGTGGAAATGAAATCATGGGATGATGAATCTCATTCAGCCTGCCTTTTTGGTGCACTCTATAAAAAAGATGCTCTTGGAAATGAAATAATGACAGACATTAAGGCAATAGATTCCTTAACCCTCACCAAAAACATCCCCGTAAATAAAAGCATCACACTCTCTGTTCCGTCGGATGCCGACTATTTTGCAAGAGTGTGGGTAACAGACTCTATCGGTAGCGCAAAGGTTTTTTCCAATGAATTTGAAATCACATCCGCTGGCATTACCTCTGATGGCTCTAAAAGCCCCATAAATAAATTTATTCTCACAAATGCTTTCGCTTCCGTAAACCGCACAAATGGCGGCATAAACATTTCTGCCGATATATCGGGCGCCAATAAGCCTTTTGGAGTGCTTGTTTTAAAGGACGGAGTTGACCCCGGGGAACTCACGGCTTCAAATATATCAGAAAACGTTTGTTATGCATCTGCGGCTGCAGGCGAGCTTGCAGTGAACTTTAAGCTTGCAGATGAAACCATTATCTATGATGATTTTAAAGTATATGTTGATAATATGGGAATGGCTTCACAGGAAGAGTTAAGCTTCACGTATTATCTTGACTCTCTTCCAGACCAGGTGTTTGGTCTTATGAAGACTGCTACCTCCGATGGCGAATTGGCAAATATTCTTGAAACCTATAGTTCACTTATTGGAATCACAATATATGATGAAGTAACAATGGCATCTATGGCTTCAGCGCTTTACCCTGTAAATGACGAAAATATCACAAAGTTTTCAGAAAGATACACTATGGCAGCTGCAACTCAGATTCTTACTCTTGCCGCTGATTCCGCAGGAGCAATGAGTGCATATAATCGTTTTGCTGATGTATTTAACATCAATTCTTCGTTAAAATTTTCTTTAGCAAATCCCAATCTTCCCGCATTTGCAAAAGAAGGATTTTATACACTTGCGGCAAATAACACTTTCACTACTTCAAATGTTAAATCAAAGTTGGAAACACTATTTATAAAAGCTGCAGTAACAAATGCTCCCCGCTATGGTGATCT
Source organism: Clostridia bacterium (assembly GCA_045654825.1). Taxonomy (GTDB): domain Bacteria; phylum Bacillota; class Clostridia; order UMGS1840; family HGM11507; genus JAZQFU01. The sequence continues at coordinate 25,256 of JAZOOC010000296.1, forward strand.
TTCTGCAGTTTTTCAAAAAACAAATCTTATAGGTGGATATTTTGATACCTCGTTTAATGCATCAAAATATGCTCAGCTGAAATCAAAGGACAATTTTTATAAAAAGCTCATACTCCTTCCTCTTGACACAGTAGATAATATAAAATCTTCAATTATATCTGCGGCAGCTTCGGCATATACCGAGGAAAATCCGCCATCTTCCCAGTCGCAAACTATGGTATCCAGACCTGTCGGAAGCATAAGCTCACCATCTGTGTCAGTTCCTTCGGTTAATCCCAATTCACCCGCACCTCAGACGCCTTCGGTCAATTCAAGCTTTGCTGATGTAACAAAAGATATGTGGATGTTCGAATATGTATCCGAATTAAGCAAAAAGGGTGTAGTATCTGGTTACGAAGATGGCTCTTTCCGTCCCGAAAAAACAATTACCCGTGAAGAATTTGTAAAGCTTATCTGTGAAGCGGCACAAATTAAAAACGAAAATGCGAAATTTGATTTTGACGACATTGAAACATCAAGATGGTCTTATAAATATATTGCAGCAGCAGTGAACGCCGGAATAGTAAATGGCATAAGCAAAAATACATTTGCTCCTGTTGAGAATATCACAAGGCAGGATGCCGCAGTTATAATAAGTCGTGTTCTTGGTGAAAAAGAAGCAAAAGCTTCAAAAACCTTTGCTGATGCAGATAGCGTTTCGGCTTATGCAATAAATGCAGTAGAAATTCTTTCTTCGCTTGGCATCTTAACAGGCGATAATAGCGGAAACTTCCGTCCTCAAGATAGTCTTACCAGAGCAGAAACCTGTGCCCTTATAAGTCGCTTTATTAAATTTCTTTAATATAAAGGATGAAATAAAATGAAAAAATATAATCTTATAATATCTCTTTTTCTCACAATATTTATTCTTGCTTTGTCTGTAATGGTCGCACCAATAAGCTATGCCTCATCCGAAGCCAATGAGATAGCTCTAAACCAGGAATTTAACCCTGTTGCAGACGGATGCTGGGATACATATAGTGAAAAGGGCTGGAAACATTCCACATCAACTTTATATACAACACAGACCAATACCGGTAATCCTGCACGAAGTGCTTATCTTAAATTTTCTCTTGCTGATATAAGAGCAAATCTTGCAAAGGGTGCGATTCTTTCAAAGGCAGAAGTCAGACTCACCTTGAAAAGTATGAATAATAACTATAACTATTACAATACTAATAGTGCTGCAGAGGGACCGAGAATTTCTCTTTACGGTTATGCAGATGATAACTGGGATGAATCAGCTTCGAGTTCAGCCGACCGTCTTACTCAGGATGTAGCTCTTGCAAATATTGCTTCAAAAAATCCTCAGGACCCTTCAAAAAACTTTGTTACTGTTCCAAATCAGTCAACAAATGTAACATTCATACTTGATGTTAAAGATTGGCTTGAAAAGGAGCTTTCAACACAAAGCGATGAATATATGTCTTTTGAAGTTGGATACCGCCAAAGCTGGGCAAAAGACGGTACATATATAATGCACTCAAAAGAAGCAGGTAATGAAGCCTACCGTCCCGCTCTTATCCTTACATATCGCGACCCAAATGTAAAAGAGCTTGTGTCATCTGTAAATTTTATAAATTATCAGACAATGAAAGCAGAAGCGGATATAAGTATATATGATGGTGAATACCGTAACGGGAATACTCTCACAACCAGACCTGCCAAAAACAGGGCAGGCTTAAACAGAGCTTCCTATATAAAATTTCCTATTTTAGATGTCAGAAATAATCTTGCAAACGGTGCTGAAATAAAAAGGGCTTTTGTGAGACTATATGTAAGCTCTAATAGCTATAGCACAGCAACGAGCAAGGTATCTCTTTATTCTTATGATAACGATAACTGGTCGGAAACAGATTATTCGAGTGTTGTCATAAGGTCGAGTGGGGAGTTCCCGACTATATCAAAAGACCCAAGAAATATGGAAAACAGCCATGTCGAACTAAAAAAAGGTTTAACTGTTGGCACACCTGTTCAGTTTGATGTAACAGATGCACTGATTGCTGAAACAAAAAAACTGGGCGATAATTACCTTTCGGCCGAAATAGCCTACTGTTCAGGCTATCAGAATGCCAACACAGCTTTTTACACAATAAATTATTCAGGTGGCTACCATCCGATATTAGAGGTTGAATATGCCGATATTTCCATAACTGATAGTTGTATTTTTAAAGACCAACGTCCCCAGGCTGTACCTCAGGTAGGAGATAACACCATTGAATATACAGTCAGCAATTCATATCTTTCCGATAAAGAGGTTGTTGTAATCTGTGCAATTTATAAAAACAATGGCTTATCATCTGAACTTGCAGAAGTATCGGTTGATAAAATTTCTGCTCCAGCATTAGAAGATACAGTCTATACAAAAAATATAAAACTTTCTGCATTGGAGAGTGGAGAAAGCTACACAGCCAAAGTTATGCTCTGGCGAAGTGAGGAAAGTGCATATCCTTTAGAAGAAGAAACTAATCTGGAGGAAGATAGTCTTTGGATGCCATCAATCTTTGCCGATAATTCGGTTATGCAAAGGGATGTAAATCTTCCTGTATGGGGTAAAGCTTCTCCCGGTGCACAGGTTAAGGTATGCCTTGATGGTAAAGAGTATTCCACAAATGCGGACCGTTATGGTAACTGGAAAGTAAGCTGCCAGCCCATAACACTCTCCGCATCTGCCTATACACTCACCGCACAGTGCGGTGCAGAAAAACTTGAATTTAAAGGTATCTTAGCAGGTGATGTGTGGCTTTGTGCAGGTCAGTCAAATATGGCATGGATTTTAAGAAGACTTGAAACCGAAGATGCCACACAAGCAGCAAATGCAGCCGATAGTTATAGCCAAATCCGATTTTTTGACCAAAGTAAAAAAGGAAGCGATAATCCAGCTGATGATGTTACAAATGGAAGATGGAGTATCTGCACTACAAATACAGCTAAAGAGTTTTCAGCAGTTGGCTATCTCTTTGGCAGAGAGCTTTATGATGAGCTTGAAATCCCCATTGGTCTTATAAACTGTTCCTACGGCGGAGCGCCTATGGAAGCATTTATAGATGTTGAAGCCTTAGATAGCTCTGATTTGTGGTTCCGTCAGCTTCTCGGTGGCTCCGATGAACCCGATAAAAACGCAAGCCATCTTTGGAATGGTATGCTATCTCCCATAATACCCTATGCAATAAAAGGTGCAATATGGTATCAGGGATGTGCAAATGTTAATCGCTATCAGGAATATACTGCTCTTTCACATATTATGATAAATAGCTGGCGTGAAAAGTGGGGCTATGAATTCCCATTTATTTACACACAAATTGCACCATACACAGGCAATGATGCAGAGCTTCGTGAAGCACAGCGTCAGTTCCTGCACGAAAGCGAAAACACAGCAATGGCTGTAATAATGGATTTGGGTGAAAAGAATAATATTCATCCGGTAAATAAGCTTCCGGTTGCCGAGCGCCTTGCCCTTTGTGCAAAATACCTTGCCTACGGTATGGAAAATGTTCAGTACAAATTCCCCGAACCTGTTAGCTTTTCTTTGGGGGAAGAAGGCAGCATAACCATCACCTATGATGGTGTTTATGACGGTCTTTCAGCTAAAGATGGCGAAGCTTTATCAGGCTTTGAAATTAAGTATCTCAATTCAAGTAATAAAACAGCCTATATAGAAGCCGACAGTGTTGTTATAAATTCCGATAACACAATAACTGTGAAAAACAGCACGATTGCAAAACCAACAGGCATTCGCTATGGTTTTAAAGCATATCCTGAACCTGAATTAAATCTTTATAATTCTGCAGGACTCATTGCAACCCCCTTTACTCATAGTTTTGAGTAATTTCTAAAGAAAGGAGTGCTGATATGCTAAAAAGACTTATTTCATCAATAGTTCTTGTATGTATGCTTTTGTCTTTATTGCCAACTGTCAGCCTTGCCGAGTCAAAAGTTATCATAAATGAAAATTTCGATACCTATTCCGGCAGCGGAATTCCGCGTTCATCAGGCTTTAGCGGCTCTCAGAAAGACGGAAGCATTGAAGCCTCTCCGTCTCTTGGTGAGTGGGGGAACTGTATGCGAATAACCTCCACAAGCGGCGAAGCACCGTTTATAAATGTATATCCCGGTACAATGCCAAAGGAGTTTACTCTGTCGTTTAATATAATGTTTTCCGGCGGAGACGGTGAGAGGGTATTGTATTTAAGAGATAGCTCTGATAAGCTTTTTAATCTTTTAAATACCAACGGAAAAGATATATATTTTTTAGGTGAAAAGGCAGGCACCTTCACAAGAATAGAATACTATAGCTTCAAATTTGAATTTGATCTACAGAATAAAAAATGTGCGTTTTACTTAAATAACGAAAGACTCATAGAAGCATCTCTTCCAGATGCTATGAAAAGCTCTCTTTCAGGTATAAAGCTTTCTCAGCTTTCAAATGGAACCCGCAGCAGCATATTTGTGGATAACCTTCTCATATACAGTGGAGATGCACCTTCGCTTGCTCCTTTTAAAGCTCCTCAGACAATGGATGCACATGTGAAAGAAATTTTAGATTCCTCTCTTGCCTATTATAACGGAACAAATGTTCTTGTTAAATATGCAAAAAGAGGGCAGATTTCTGAAAATGCCAATGTATTATCTTCTGTAACAGATAGCGGCATAGCTCTTGTTCCCCTGCGTTCACTCATAGAAGCTTTAGACGGCAGCATAGAAGCAGATATGTCAGGAGCTAAGGCGAAGTGCCTCAACAAAGAAATTAAATTTACCTTTGACTCATCTGAATTTGTTGCAGATGGCAAACAGATAAATATGTCATATCCTCTTTATGTGGAAAATGGTGTTTCCTATATAAGTGCTAAGGATATGGCACAAGCTTTAGGGCTTTATTACTTTTTTGAGCCGAGAGGTCTTATTCTCTTTAGTAAAAAAGATTTTTCTAAAGATTTTGCAGGTGATGAAGATTTTGTAACAGAGCTTGTAAGACAGGTTTGCTATGACAGACCTTCACCCGAGCAGATTTTAAAAGACTATGCTTCCATTGGTCTGGGCGACACTCATCCATCGCTGGTTGTTGGTCCCGGCGGCTTTGAAAAAATGAAATGGCGCATAGAGAATTTTGAAGACTATCGCCTTGGCGTTGAGAGTATAAGAGATAACTGCGACAAAATCATAAAAAGAGCTCCAATAGTGCATAAGCGTTCCGACGGCAGACGTCTTGACAATGCGCAGAATATGTATAAAAAATACCTTACCCCCTGTATGATTATGTATAACCTCACAGGCGAAGAAAAATATGCAGAATATGTTTGGGAAAATCTTGAAGTTTTATGCAGCGATAAATATCCCGACTGGGGGCAGGCTTCCGCCGAACACTTAAACGTTGCCGAGCTTTCGTCGGTTGTATCTTTGGCTTATGACTGGCTCTACCACTGGCTTGGTGAAGAGCGCAGAGAAATCGTTAAAAATGCCATCATAGAAAAGGGCATTAAAATAGGCATACAATTCCACGAAGAAGAAAAATGGTGGCTCAAGAGTGTATGGAACTGGAATATGTCAATGTGCGGCGGTCTTTCGCTTGCTTCAATGGCAATGATGGGTGAGGAGCCCTTCCTTTGCTCCACACTTATGAGCAAGAATATCGAAAGTATGGAATACTGCCTGTCCTCCTTCTATCCCGACGGTTCATGGGCAGAAGGTCTTGGCTACTGGTCGTATGTTATGCTTAACCTCACGCACTTTGCCTCCACCTGCGATATTCTTATGGGAACAGACTATGGTGTGTTTAATACTCCCGGGCTTGCCTTAACCCCCTTTATGCCTTCTCACTATCGTGGTCCTGCCGGAAACTTTAATTTCCACGACACAGGCACAGAAAGTCACGTTGGTGAGCTTGGATATTTTTCACAGAAGCTTAATAATCCGGGTATTATGTACCAGCTTCAGCAGAACATAAGAAACGAAGGCTTCAAATGGGCAGATGTTTTGTGGTATGCTCCCGAATTTGTTGATTCGTCAAATATCGATGTTCCCACCGATATGTACTATGCAAATGTAGATACAATGTTTATGAAGCAAAACCTCACAGGTACCTCTATCTACACAGGTATCCACGCAGGAAGCAATAGTGTTGGTCATGCTCATCTTGACAGCGGTAACTTCATAATAGATGCCAACGGTGAACGCTGGATAGTAGATCCCGGAAAAGACCACCTTTCCTACACGATAGATAAATCAAAGCACTGGGATGTATGGGCGCTCCGAACAGAAGCCCATAACTGTATTGTTATAAATCCCGACCTTTCGGGCGGTCAGATTCAGGAATCTTATTCACCAATCATTGAGCACCGGATAAAGGGCAAAGGAGCTTATGCGATAGCTGATTTAACAGATGCTTATGCAGCCAACATAAAATCCTATAAACGAGGCTTAATGCTCACAGATAATCGCCGTGCAGTTGTTGTCCGCGATGAAATAAAATCATCTGTTGCAAATGACATTCGCTGGTCTGTAACAACCATTGCTCCTGAAATCACAGTGAGCGAAGACGGCAGAAGTGTTCTTCTTAAAAAGAATAAAAAAGGCTTCTATATTAAGATTTTAGAGGGCGACGGAAGGTTTGAACTCAAAGATGCAAATCCGCTTTCCACATCACCCAATCCCGATGGTCAGATACCGCGAAATTCCTTTAAACAGTTGGAAATCTGGAATAGGGGAGTAAAAAATATGAACCTGTCGGTTGCATTTATTCCTCTTGTCGGCTCCGAAACCGAGCCGGCAAATATTCCCGAAGCTATTCCGCTTTCAAAATGGTCTTCGGCAATTCCCGACGGCGAAATCATAACCCCCGTGCTTTCGGACATCAGCCTCAACGGCGTTACAATTGATGGCTTTGATAAAGACACCAAAGACTACATTGTCCGCCTTGAAGCAGATGATGAAATCCCCGAGGTAACAGCCCTTGGCGATAATGTCAATATCGAAATCACCTATGGCGGCGATTATGTGTATGCCGCAACAATCTCCGTAACAAGCAAGGAAGATAAAACCATGAGCAGTATCTATCAGGTTTCCTTCTATCGCGGAGCAAATGAAATTGAGCTTGATGAAGAAGATAAGCTTAAGGTTAAAGCCATAACGGTAAGTGCTGAGCCTCAGTCGGCAAATCCTGCAAAGAGCGCGATAGACGGTAATCTTTCAACCAGATGGTCTGCTGAAAATGAGCAGTGGCTCATGCTTGAACTGGAAGAAGAAAGCGATATAAGAGTTGTAAATATTGCAACCTATCTTGGCGACCAGCGTTCTCAGCTCTTTGATATTGAAATCTCTGCCGATGGCGAAAACTGGACATCAGTGTTTAAGGGAGCGTCATCAGGCACAAGCGATGACCTTATTGCATATCCCTTCGATGTAGTTCGCGGAAAATTTGTAAGAGTAAATTGTCATGGAACAGACAGCGGCTCATGGAACTCAATAACCGAGATAGAGGTGTACAGATAATGAAAACCTTTAAATTAAATCTTCTTGAAAAAGAAACAGAGTATGCTTTCATGCCTGAAATGAGCTGTTATGTTTTAGATGATGATGAAGAAACAGGCTTAAAAAGACCTGCAGTGGTAATATTCCCCGGCGGAGGCTATCGTATAGTATCTCCGAGAGAAGCTCAAAGGGTTGCTATAGCCTTTGCATCAGCAGGCTTCCATAGCTTTGTTGTTAATTACTGTGTTACTCCCCATATCCATCCCTTGCCCCTTTTAAACGGGGCAAGGGCATTGGAGCTTATAAGGGAAAACGCAGACAAATGGGGTATAGATAGCTCTAAAATTGCTGTTTGCGGATTTTCAGCAGGGGGTCATCTTGCCGCTTCTCTTTGCACAATGTGGAATGATAAAGATATATTCCCACATAGTGATGAAGAGAATGCAAGGCACCGTCCTGATGCAGTTGTTCTTTGCTATCCCGTTATATCAAGCGGAGAATATGCTCATAAAAGTTCTTTTGCATATCTCACCGGAAGTGAAGAACCAAATGATATTTGGGAAAAATATTCCCTTGAAAACAGGGTGGATAAAAACACCCCGCCTGCATTTTTATGGCATACCTTTGAAGATAAGAGTGTTCCTGTTGAAAACAGTATGCTCTATGCCTTTTCACTAAGAAAACATAATATTCCCTTTGAACTTCATATCTGGCCCGATGGCGAACATGGCATGAGCCTTGTAAGTGATGAAACTTTCTGGCAAATTCCAAAGTTCAGCCGCGAATACCCTTGGGCTAAGCAGTCTGTAGAATGGCTGTATCGGGTATTTAAAATAACAAAGTAGAAAGGAAGTGACTAAGTGAATAGATTTATTTCAATTGTTTTAGCATTTGTAATGCTTGTTGGCACCTTTGCTTTTTCTCCATTGTCTTTTGCGTCAGGATTTTCTTCAAGCCAAACTTTTTATCCGGTTGCGGACGGCTGTTATGATTCATATCCCACATGGAAGGCTTCGGAAAGCTCGGTTCTCAGAGTAACAGAAAGTACAAAGGATCCTCAGTCCATAAGATCGTCATATCTGATGTTTGATATGTCTGAAATAAGAAACAATCTCTCCAAAGGTTGTGAAATATCACGTGCCTATGTAAAATTAACGCTGAAAGAAATGAATAAAAACTTTAATAATTTCAATACCAATTCAGCAGCAGAAGGACCAAGAGTAGCCCTTTATGCTTTTTCGGATGATAGCTGGGATGAACTTGGCATAAATAAACCAACTCCCCTGACCAAGGCGCAGGCAACCAATAGCTTTGTTTCGGTAAACCCCGAAAATCCGGAATTGAATTATGCCTGTATTCCAAATAAGGCAACTAACTATCCATTTGAGCTTGACATCACAAAGCATATTAAAGAGGTTTCTGCTGATGTAGACGATAAATATATGTCGCTTGAGATGGGCTATCGTCAGCGTTATCCGGCAAACAGCACCTATGTTATTTATTCAAAGGAAGTAGGTAATGTAAGCTACCGCCCTCAGCTTGTTGTTGAATACACATCTAAAAAACTCAAGGTAGAAGATGTAACTATTGCTGCCCAAGGTCCTCTTACTGAGGTTTCAACCATATCAGTTGCCAAAGGCAATGCAAAATGGAGCGAAAACCCATCAGTCGATAGCGGCACTCTCAAAGAAAGCATTGTTTCCGATTTAAATAATGGTGATACTTTTGTGTCTTTCAAAATCAATATTAAATCTGTTGATGCACTCAGTAAAAATATAGCTTTCAGAGGGCACAAAGATTCCTCAAACTGCTCTTATTTAAAACTTATATTAACAGATGATACAGAAGTTAAAATAAAGCCTTCTATGTCTGCTCAGGCAACAACAGATGAGCCTGATGAACCTTTTGCACTTAATTCAGGTTCGGTTATAACTATATATGAAAATAAAAATGCAGGTTTTCTTAAATTTAACCTTCAAGATTACAAAGACCGCATTGATGAAATTAAAGATGCAAAGCTTGTAATAAAGCCCACATACGCTGCAACTGCAAACTTTACTCTTTCAGCATTCAAAATATATGACGATAGCTGGACCTGTGATGACCTCACATGGAATAATATGCCAAAGAGTTCATCTCTTGAAGTGGCAGAAGACCTTTCTCATGGTGATATAAAGCTTGAAGCCATCGTTGCAAATAACCTTGGCTCAGAAAAGACGTTTACTCTTGTTTATGCTCTTTATAAGACAGATTTTTTTGGTAACAAAACATTAGAGCAGATTAAAACAGATAATATCACCTTAAGCGATGCTTCAAAAATAAAAAAAGGTGAATATTTTAACCTATCCGCTCTCTCTTCCGGAGAAAGCTACGAAGGCAAGGTTATGCTGCTTGATTCTCTCGGTAATTTAAAGCCTCTCTCTGCTCCTTATGATATAGGTTTTAAGTACGATTGCTATCTGTTTGAAGGCTTTAATTCCTACACGGGAGCGGGAGCACCGAATATAAAAGGCATAAGTGCAGACGCAGGGGACGGCTCTCTGGAATCTTCACTTTCAAAAGAAGAATGGGGCAATTGTATCCGCCTCACATCAAAAACAGGCGATGCTCCTTATGCAGAATTTGAACTTGGCGAACTTCCTTCAAAATTCACCATATCTCTTAATCTTATGCTTGCAGGTGCTCTTGGTGAGCGAAGCATTTATTTGAAAGATAGTGATGGAAATACAAATTCTCTTGTAACAACATCTGCCGATAAAATCTTAATTGGCGGCATAGAAGCAGGCACATTTAAAAATGCAAAGTTCTATGACTTAAAAATAGATATAAATCAAAAAACGGGAACCGTCGCAGTTTTGCTTGACGATAAAAATCTTGGCAGTGCAAATCTTGACCTTTCAGATTTTGTAATCTCTCGCCTTGGAATAACTCAGGGTTCAATCGGAAGCACATCCTCATTTTTTGCAGATAACGTCGCTGTTTATTCAGGCGAAGCTCCAAATAACAGCGTTTTCATATCCGGAGACGGAACACAGGTTGCAGTTTCTCATATTCTGGATAGCTCTCTTGCCTTCTTCAATATGTCTGATTCATTTGTGAAATTTGGAAACAGGGAAAAAATAGTCTTCCCGCCATACATAAATGAAACAGGCGTAGCAATGCTTGAATTATCATCGCTTGCTAAGGCTCTTGGAGGAAGCTGTGTATATAACGGTAACACCGTAAGTCTTGCTGCAAAAGGTAAAACAATTACCGCATCACTGGGCTCAGATATTCTTGAGTGCAACACAAACTCTGTTCAAATGAAAGCATTGGCTGAAAAAACAAACGGAAAAATATATGCCGATGGTGAAGCACTTAGTAAAGCTCTCGGATTCAACTGGTTCTATGATAATCATGGCATTATACTTGTAAGTGATAAGGATTATTCCGCAAGCATTTCTTTATATCCCAAGCTTCTTGAAGCTTTAGTTCGTAAAGTATGTTACGACAGACCTTCAAGAGATACAATCCTTGAAGATTTCATTTCTGCTGGAAAGGCAGACACACATCCGTCTTTATTGGTAGGAGAGGGCGGATTTGAAAGGATTAAAGGCTATATTAAAACAGATGAAGAATTTAGGTCGTGGTATGAAAGAATAAAAGAAGGCACAGAATATATGCTGACTATGGCACCCATAGAATATAAGCGTAATGATGGCAGACGATTAAATAATGCACAAGAGATGTATACCAGATATTTACCCAGATTATATATTATGTATAACTTATCCGGTGAAGAAAAATACGCCGAAGCTGCATGGAAGCATCTTGAAGTGCTTTGCAGTAACGCTTATCCCGAATGGGGCACAAAAACCGCACAGCACCTTAATGTTGCAGAGCTTGCATCAGCAGTTGTTCTGGGCTACGATTGGCTCTATGACTGGCTTGGCGAGGAGCGCCGCGAAACAGTAAGACGTGCTTTAGCGGAAAAAGGTGTAAAAGCAGGCATCAAGTTTTTAGATGAAAATAAATGGTGGCTCACCAGCGTATCAAACTGGAATATGGCAATGGCGGGAGGACTTAGTCTTGCCGCGTTGGGAATTCTTTCCGAAGAACCAATTCTTTCTTCACATCTTATATCAAGATATTTGAATTATGCAGAAAATTCATTATCTTCCTTCTATCCCAA
>JAZOOC010000297.1:0-8703 GCA_045654825.1 Clostridia bacterium
GTTGCAGAACAAATTTTCAAAGATATAATTTAAAAAAAAACAAACTTAAAGGAGTAATTTTTTAAAATGAGTATACCAAAGCCAGAAAAAAGAATATGACGATATGTTAAGATGCGGTAAAAGAATTTTTTGCGTTGCAACCGATGATAATCATAATAAAAAGAACGATAGTTTCGGCGGTTTTACAATGATAAAAGCAGATAAGCTTGAATATAAAGCAATAACCGATGCACTTTTAAAAGGCAATTTCTATGCTTCTATGGGACCCGAGATACATTCACTCGTTTTCGAAGACGGAAAAATACATATAAAATGCTCCGAAGCGCAGGATATTTGTCTTACCACTGCATCAAGACGCGCTCAAAGAATAAAAGGATGCTTAACCGAAGCGGTTTTTGATGTTGTTCCTGAAGATGAATATATAAGAATTACTGTTACTGATATGCAAGGTAAGAAAGCAAATACTAATGCTTATTTTACTGATGAATTGTTTAAAATGTGAAAAACTCCATATTTTATAGCGAAAAATTCAAATTTTGCGTTGAAATCTCCATTTTAAAAGTAAGTTATATATGATATAATTAAAAAAATGACGATTATAAAGGAGTAATTTTAAAAATGAGTATACCAAAGCCTGAAAAAAGAATAGTGGAATTTGAAAAGCTCGGAGTAGGAATGTTTGTGCACTGGGGGTTGTACTCTCAGCTTAACCGCGGAGAATGGATATATGACCGTGGAGAAGGTATGATATTTGATGAATATAAAAAGCTTAAAGATACATTTACAGCAGAAGATTTTAATGCTGAAGAACTTGTGTTGACAGCTAAAGAAGCCGGATGCAAATATATTCTTCTTACAACTAAGCATCACGAAGGTTTTTGCCTTTACGATTCCAAAGGACTTACAGATTTTGATGTTATGAATACACCCTGTAAGAGAGACCTTGTTAAAGAATTTGTAGATGCCTGCAATAAATATGATATAAAACCCTTTTTCTATCATGCAACGCTTGACTGGTATAAAGGCGGACCGGATTGCGATTTCGAAGAATTTCTTGAATATTTAAGAAAACATGTTGAGCTTTTATGCACAAATTACGGAAAGATAGGCGGATTATGGTTTGACGGTAATTCTTCAAGACCGGATGCTGACTGGCAGGTAGAAAAAATGTATGCCATTATAAGAAAACACCAGCCCGAAGCCATGATAATAAATAACACCGGAATGAAAAAAAGAGGACATATCGGAAGTCTTGAAATAGACTCTGTAACGTATGAGCAGGGCAGACCCGAACCGATGAACAGAGAGGGTATGAAAAAATATGTAGCAGCCGAAATGTGCGAAACTTTAAATGATCATTGGGGTTATGCAACCGATTTTAACTATAAATCACCTGCGAAAATAATAGAAAACTTATGTAAATGCAGAAAAGTAGGTGCGAACTATCTTATTAATATCGGACCGAAAGGGCAGGGCGGAATAGACCCATTCCAGAAAGAATTTGTAAAGCTTATAGGAAAATGGATGGATATTTTCGGAGAAGCAATATACGAAGGAAAACCCTATATAACAAGCTCGATGGGTGAGCATTTTGTATTAAAAGGCGATAAAAAGCTTTATTTCTTCTTTGTTCAGCCCGGTGTATTAAGAGAAGAAATGGTAAGTATCAATTCAAAATACAAAGGCGCATATGCATTTAAAGGTGTAACAGACAAGGTTAAAAGTATAAAATGGATGGATACCAAAGAAAGCTTTGATTTTACTCAAAACGGTGATTTGTTTGCAGTGGATTTTACAGGTCAGCCTTATGGACTTTCTTATGCTGTAAGAGTTGCAGAAGCAGAAGTAGAATAGGTATGTAATTATGTTTTGTAAAAATGATACAATTTGTTTCTTCGGCGACAGTATAACCACTAATGGCTTGTTTATTAAAGAAATATATGAATATCTTATAAAAAATCACGGTGATAAAAGAGTTAAGATTTTCAACTGCGGTGTGCCGGGAGATTGCGCGTATAAAGCAGTCGGAAGAATTTATGGTGATTGTCTTTCGTATAATCCTGATAAAGTTTTTATAATGTTTGGAGTAAACGATATCGGAAGAGAATTTTTTAATCTTTCTGAGCCAAGCTCGGAAGATAAAAAAAGAGAATCTCTCGAAGATTACAAAAAAACAATGACCGAACTTATCACTACTATCGAAAATCATAATTCTGAAGTTGTTTTAATGACTCCGACTCCTGTTATAGAAAAAAGAACAAAAACAGACGGATGCAATAAAGCTCTGGAAGACTGTATAGCTTTTTTAAGAGAAACAGCAAAAAATAAAAATCTTAAACTTATAGATTTGTATTCTGTAATGTCATCAGTAGATAACAGCAGTTTAATCAAACTCGACGGCGTTCATCCCACCGAAGAAGGTCATCATATGATGGCACAGATTATTTTAAAAGAGCTTGGATATATTGATGAAACAGATTTTGAAAACATCCCCTCATTCTGCGAAGAAAACGATAGCCGTTATGAAGCAGAGCAGGATTACAGAAATCTTATGTTTGTTGAGAAAGGGGTATTATACAGATATCTTCTTGAAAATCCGAAAGCCTCTTTAAACGAAAAAAAAGAGTTTGTAAAAACTGAAAAACATAACGACGAGCCGGATGATAACTGGTGGAATGTTATGATTGATTTTTATCTTACTAACATCGACTTTCTTTTTGATTATCACAGCGATTTAATCAAAAAGTCGATAGATGTATATAAAGGATGTTAATATGCTTGTAAAGCTTATTGATGATAAGTATTATACAGACGATAAATTTAATATTTTCAAAAAAATATCAACTCAAAATGAAAAATGCCATACCCACGATTTTATTGAATTTGTTTATATTTATAAAGGCAAATGTATACATAAGGTAGACAATGAAGAATACGCAATGTCAAAGGGCGATGCACTTTTAATAAACTACGGAAGCCGTCACTCCTATATACCGAAAAATTCAGTTGAATATGTTGATATTATTATAAAGCCCGAATATATAAACGAAAGACTAAAGGGAGTTTTTAACGCATTTGCTCTGCTTTCTTTAAATAATTTCAAAGAGTTTTCCAACGCAGTTGATTCAGGGAAAAAATATATACATTTTTCAACCGAAGAGCAAAGCGAAATAGAAACTCTCATTTCACTTGCCGAAAGCGAACTGAAATTTAAAGACGACGGAAGTGAGCTTATTTCTCATTCTGTAATAAATATTCTTCTTACGATGATATTTCGCAAAATGTCTTTAAAGCTCGGGGAGAAAATGACCATAAATAATGAGCTTTTAGTATATATAAACGAAAACTGCGGAGAACCACTTACTATGGAGAAAATTTCTCATATGTGTTTTTATAATCCGTCATATTTCAGCCGTGCATTTAAAAGCTTTGCGGGTATGACATTCAGTCAGTATCTTTTAAAATGCAGAATTAAAAAAGCCTGTTTTCTTCTTTTAAATGAAGATTGTAAAATCGAAACTGTTATGGATAAATGCGGATTTTCAAACAGAACAAGATTTTACGAATGTTTTCGCAAAGAAACAGGACAATCTCCGCTTGATTACAGAAAAAGTAAAAAATGAATACAAAATGCGTAAAGATAATATGTTTAATATAGTTGCGTAAACTGTTATTATGGTGATATAAAGTGATTGTATCACCATTATTTTTTTGTAGGAGTGTAAAAAATGAATATTAAACTTAACAAATCCGAAATCAAAGATAAAATTACTGCCTGCTGGATAGGTAAAAATATAGGCGGAACAATGGGCGGACCCTATGAAGGGTCAAGAGAGTTTCGCAATATCACTGGTTTTTCAACTGCTCCGGGAAATCCTCTTCCCAACGACGACCTCGATTTACAGTTAGTATGGCTTATGATGGCTGAAAGAGCAGGGGCAAAAGCACTTAATGCAAATGTTTTAGCTCATGGCTGGAAGCTTATGATAACTCCTCACTGGAACGAATATGGTGTAGGCAAAAAAAATCTTAATCTCGGACTTTTGCCTCCTTTGAGCGGAGAATATCAGAATGAACTCTGGAGAAATTCCAATGGTGCGTGGATAAGAACAGAAATATGGGCTTGCTTTGCACCCGGTATTCCCAATGTTGCAACAAAATATGCCATTATGGATGCAAGTGTTGATCACGGAACAGGAGAGGGTACTTATGCTGCGATTTTCACAGCTGCTCTCGAAAGTCTTGCTTTCACATCTAAAGATATAAGAATGATTATAGAAAATGCACTCACATATATTCCTGAAGATTGCCGTGTTGCACTTACAGTTAAACGCGTTATTGAAGAATACGATAAAAAAACAGACTACGAAAAAGTCCGTAATATAGTTGTTTCTATGAATGGAGACTTGGGATGGTTTCAGGCTCCCGGAAATCTTGGATTTGTTGTAATCGGTTTGCTTTACGGCGAAGGCGATTTCAAAAAAACTATGATTTATACAATTAACTGCGGTGATGATACTGATTGTACTGCAGGTACGGTTGGAGCGTTTTTGGGTATTATGTATGGAACAGAGGGAATTCCATCCGAATGGCTGGAATATATAGGAGACAGAATAGTACAGATGTGTGTAAATCCCCAATATGGAAACTTTATTCCGCAAAATTGTAATGAATTAACCGAAAGAACAATGAAGCTTATTCCCGAAATGCTCGATGCAAACGGTGTAACTGTTTGCTATACAGACGGTCCTACCGAAATTGATATTGAAAAGGCATCTAAAATTTGTAAAAACTATTCATCAAAATATTTTGAAAGAGCAAGATTTTCTTTCGATGTAAGTGAATACTATTATATGAACGCAAGAGTTGAATATGAAAAAGCCCCTGAAATAAAACCTTTCGAGGAATTTGATGTTACTGTAAAATTTGAGCAGATAATAAATAAAGAGCCGATTTCTGCTTCTATAAATGTAGTTCTTCCCGAAGGATGGACTGCCGACTACAGAAAATCACTTCACATTTCAAGAATAAGGGATCTTATGGACTGTTCGCAAGAGCCTGATTTTGAATTTCCGAATTTGTATTCTGAGCTCAAAATAAAAATCACTCCCAATGAAAATATTTCGGCAGTAAATAAGGTTTATGTTATAGTTGAAAGAGATACTCATATAGAGCCGTTTGTTATTCCGCTTACACTTATAGGATAAATAATATTATGAAAATTAAGTTATTGGATATTAATACAACACATATTGATTATGCCCTTTCCTGTCTTATGGAATGTATGCAAAAAAAAGCAGAGAAATACGGATTTAACTATCCTTATTTTACTCCTGGCGGTTCATATGGTCAGCAATGGTGGCAGCTTGATTCTTCTCTGGCGTTATCGGGATATAAATGGATTGACCGTGATTTTTGCGAAACCTCCCTTAAAAATTTTATAGAGTCGCAGAAGCATGACGGACGGATTTGCCTGTGGGGTGCCGACTTGCTTCCGAAAAGCGTGGCAGGAAACAATTTTCCGAAACAATCGGAAAATGTATCTTCATTGCCAAAGGTTTTTGATGTTGTTTATCATATACTTAAAGGCTCAGTAAATAAGGAACTTAAAGAAAAAGCATACAATATGCTTTTTAAATATCTTAACTGGTGGTTTGAAAACAGACTTGATAAAGAAACCGGTCTTATAACCGCAGTTTTTGAAGAAACATTTATTCCGTATCTTGGTTATGCGGGAGAATATGCGCCTGTCGATACAAACACAGAAGTATATGTCGGATGCGTTTATACCGAAAAATTCGCTAAAGAGCTTGGAAAACAAGATGATGTTAAATTAATCAAAAAAAGAAAAGATGAATTAAAGGAAAGTATAAACAAATATTTATGGTCAGAGGAAAAGGGCGCGTATTATCCATACGATATAATAAACAAACAACAGATTGATTGTCTTATGGCATCGACCTTTTATCCTCTCAGAATGAAAATCGCTTCACACGATAAAAAAGAAAAATTAATTTCTCTTTTGAAAAATCAGGAAGAATTTAATTTCGATACCATACCTGTTACTTCTGTATCTAAAAAAGATAAGGAATTTACTATAACCGAGGGTGAATATATCGGAAATAAAAGCTGGAGCGGTAATGTATGGACTCTTATAAACGAAATGATTATAAGAGGGCTTAAGGATTACGGAGAATATGAGCTTGCATCCGAGCTGGCGTTGAAAACTCTGCGTATCTTTAAGAACAATTGTGCAGAGTTTATAAATCCTTTTGACGGTAAGGGACACGGAGTGTTAAAATATGCATGGACAGCATCTCAGTATATTGAGCTTGCAGTTGAAGTAATTTTCGGAGTAAGCTATGATGCTGAAAATGACAGTTTGGATATTTCGCCTGCTTTAACCGAAGAAATGAAAAAAGAAAACTTATATCTTGAACTTGATATCAATAAAAACAGAATTCTTGAGCTGACGATTGAAAATGGAAAAATTTCATATAAGTTTGAGCAGAAAGAGTAATGAGTGAATCTAAATACGATACACAAAATACGGTAAACCCCGAAAAACAGTTAACAGATGAAATACCTGTTGCTAAGGTTATAGATATTCAGAACGGCGATTGTACTGAAATTTCGGATATACTATATGAAAATATCAATGCTGAATATAATTCCTTCGACGAAGGCGCACAGCTACAGGTTGAGGGAGTAGAGTATTATAACATAAATCTCTTGAATGTTAAGGTAAAAGCTGCTATAATAGATGAGAAAAATTGTATCTGCGATATTTTCAATGTGAAATTTTAAAATGGAGCAAATAATTGAAGGTGATTTAATGCTAACGCAGGAGTTTCTCGAAAAAATAGGCTTTGAAAAAGAGGATGCTTCAAAAATAATTGAGCTTAATTTGAAATATCACAAAAGAACAGAGCCGCTCGTAAAAGAATATGTTTCGGTAATGACAGGTGGATTTATGAAACCCTACAGTCAGAGTGAACGCGCCGAAACTGACGAAAGAACAGACAGATTTATAAAGGCAGTGCAAAGCGAGCTATCGGAACTTGATGAATATACCTCAAGACTTCTTGGTTGGGTTAACTGTATACCGTATCTTAAAGATCGGTATGATAAATACGGAGTAAGCGAAGAAATATTTTTTGAGTCAATGAAAGACTTTTCCTACAAACTGAAGGAATGTAAAACAATTCACAATTCCATCGGACTCTTTGTTGACTGGTTTTTTCTTTTTTTTGATATGAAAATATTCTCTCTTGGAAGATTGCAGTTTCATGTAAATTCATTTTTGTGTGATGAATATAAAAAATGCGGAATTGAACTGAAAAAAGGAGACACCGTATATTTTTGCCATATTCCCTCAAGCGGCAAGCTCACACGGGAGCTTTGTATGGACTCCTTTCAGAGAGCGTATGAATTTTTTAAGCAGCAGCTAAAAGGAGATATAATCCCGATTGTAAGTAATACCTGGCTTCTTTATCAGCCTTATATTGAAAAAGTATATTCCGACGGTTCAAATCTTAAAAACTTTGCTGAAATGTTTGATGTGATAGATGTAAAAAGTTCAGGCAATGATTTTCCTGACGGATGGAGAATATTCGGTAAGCTGTATAACGGAAATGTTGACGAAATGCCTGCCGATAATACATTACGCAAGAATTTTATAAATTATATTAAAAACGGCGGAGATTTTGGTACAGGCTACGGCGTAATATTATATGATGGTGTGACACGGAAAATAGTAACCTAATGAAATTTAAGAATTAATAAGAACATCACGAAAAACTAACGAACTTAAAGTTCGAGTTTTTCGGATAACCTTGTTGTGTTAACCTACAATAATATAATGAAAATCAGCTGCAAAATTTTTGCAGCTGATTTTCATTATATATCGTGAGATTTATATATATACCTTCTGAAATCGCTTGGAGTATTGCCCTCAATTCTCTTAAAAGCTTTTATAAGAGAAGATACATTGTTATATTGCATTATTTCCGCAATATCTTCAAGAGTATAGTCAAGATTCATAAGTAAATTTCTTATTCTCTTAACGCGACTGTTTCTGATATACATTCCCGGGGACATCCCCAGAATATTTTCAAAAATTCTTTCAAGCTGTCTTTTTGAAATATGGATATGGTTTGCTACATCATCAACAGTAGTTTTTGCATTTATCGTTTCTTCTATATATTTTACCGAATCGGTAAAACGCTGATCCATATATGTTTTTATGGTTTCTATTTTTGTTTTGTCTATTATAATATCGAATGATTCCAGAATGAAAGCGAGTAATGTGCAAAGAAGCATATCATGAAAATCCATTCGCTCTTCAGTGTGGATTTGTTTGAGTGTTTCAACATAAAAAGTCATTTGTTTTGAAGCATCTTTAACCGAGGGAAATTTTGCGCTTGTTTCAGCACTTTTATAATAGCTGTTGCTTTCGCCCGGAATAAAAGAAAATTGAATAGAGAGCTTGGAAAAAGCTCCTGATTCGCTTTTGATTTTATGCTTGAAATAAGGTGGAAACAACACAAACTGATTTTTATTAAGCTTTATAACCGTATGATCAAAAAGCTCAAATTCACAGCTTCCGCCGGTTAAAAATGTCATTTCATAATTGGCATGATTATGAAGATAATATTTTGAAGAACCGTGCGGGTTTTTTGTGTTTACAAAAGATATATGAAT
>JAZOOC010000298.1:0-1881 GCA_045654825.1 Clostridia bacterium
GACGATTTTATCGTCTTTTTTTGTTACTATTTAACTCTTGTAAAATATAATAATTTGTTAATTGGTGATTTTAATATTTGTTCAGAGCTACCGTTATAAATATTTCCGTCTTCATCTTTCCATTTTCCTTCGGGGAAAACAACTTTTCTTTCATAGGTTGATTTTGTTATAACCGGTGCAACCAGAAGGTCTTCTCCTATCATAAACTCATCTTTTATGAAAGCATAGCCCTGATGCGGATAGTTATATTCAAGATTTCTTACTACAGGTTCTCCCGAAACTTCGCTTTCAGAAATAACCTCAATTATTTTATCTGCCATTTTTTTATGCAACTTTGCCGCATCAACAATATATTGATAATTTTCTTTTGAAACGGCTCTCCAGGGTGCCCAGGAAAACTGCATCATAGGTGCCAATGCTGATGCCTGTGCCATACGAACAAACAGTTCTTCATCTACTATAAAATCGGGGTCCTGAGCATAAGTCCACTGACCTCCGCCAATCATATCGGGACAGATAAATGGAGTGCCGATAAGTCCTTGAGCTATCATGCAGGGGAGAAGGGTGTTTATGCCTTCTTCATCCCATTTGTGAGCACGGTCGCAAACTCTTTGAATTGCATTTTTTCCGCCGCCCTTGAAGGTATCTTTAAATTCATGATATTTATAGCTTGTTCCGAAATCATTCCATGCAATATTCATTGCTATTGCATCATGGTCATCAGAGGGCTCTCCGTTTTTAATATTTGAGGGGGTATACATATCAACTGATCCTCCGTCAAATTTAAAACCGTCTATGCCATATTCTTCCATAAGATAATCAAGCTTTTCCGAAAGGTATATTTTGTCGTCTTCTTTTCTTAAATCGAGCAGAGCGGAATACCCATTCCACCACCAGAACAAAGCAGGCTGTCCGTCTTTGGTTTTAACGAAAGGATTAAGCTTTTTCCCTGTGAAATTGTATTCCGGTTTTACGGTTGTTATGAAATTGAAACCATCGGGAGAAACACAAGGCACTACCCAGAGCATAACGATAAATCCCATTTCATGGAGTTTATCTACCATTTCTTTAGGATTGGGAAATTTATATAAATCAAAATCCCAGATTCCGTATTGCTTATGCCAGCCTTCATCTATAATCAATATGCCGGGTTCCAAGCCGTTATCTATGATACTCTGAGCGTATTTTAATACACCCTCCTGGGTTGGCTCATATGTAAACTCCATCCAGGTACAATATTGAGCAGTTTTGAAAAATTCTCTCGGGAGTTTTTTCTTATTAAAGGGAAAATGCTTCTTCATTGCAGTTAAATAAGCATCTTTCAATGAGCTTCCGCCATCATATACAGCAATATCTTCTCCTTCAAAATAAAATACTCCGTTTTCGATCTTTACTTCGAAAGGATTTTCGCTCCAAATATATCTACCCTTGTTTGAAAGGTAAAAGGGCATTGCCTGATTGGCAACTTTGATGTGAAAATTTTCGTAAAGAACACTGTCTTTTGTAAGAGGGTATTCGGTTCCTTTAACAGAAGCACCGCCCCACCATATTTCATCTTTTAAAAATTCAAATTTATATTTCATTGTTATCTTTTTCTTCCTTTTTGATGGCTCTGATATCCCCTAAATTTTTTCGGTATTGCGAAGGAGTCATACCTAATACCTTTTTAAAGGATTTTGAAAAGTGAAACTGATCATAAAAGCCTATCATATTGCTTATTTTAGCAATAGTATAACTTGTATTGCTGAGTAAATAAAGACTTTCATAAACACGATACCTTACAATATAGGAGGAAGGCGTAGTATTTAATTCGTTCATAAATACCTTGCAAAGGTAATCTCTTGAAATTTTGGTAGCAAAGGCTAATTTGTCAACAGTAAT